>SLFX01000170.1 GCA_007124045.1 Candidatus Delongbacteria bacterium
CGAGGATAATGCAGTGCCTGTCCTCGCTCGCGCAGTCGGCCCACAAGACTACCAACGACATCAGACTCCTTCAGAATTTGAAGGAGATCGAGGAGCCGTTCGAGAAAAAGCAGATCGGCTCGTCGGCGATGGCGTACAAGAGAAATCCGATGAGATCGGAAAGGGTGGCATCGCTCTCCAAATACCTGATGTCGCTGCCGTTCTCGACGGCAATGACGGCCTCGACACAGTGGTTCGAGAGAACGCTTGACGACAGCGCGAACAAGAGGCTCGCGGTCGCCGAAGGCTTTCTGGCCGCCGACGCGATCCTGATAATCCTGAACAACATTTTTGACGGCCTTGTTGTTTATCCTAAGCAGATAGAAAAACGAATTAAATCCGAGATACCTTTCATGGCGACCGAGAATATAATCATGAACGCCGTCAAAAAGGGAGGGGACAGGCAGGAGCTTCACGAAAGGATAAGAGAACTCTCGATGGAGGCGGGCAGGAATGTTAAAGAACTCGGACTTGAGAATAACCTTCTTGAGCTGATCTCGAAAGATCCCGCGTTCGGACTGTCTATTGAAGAGCTCGGTAAAATGACAGATCCCGAATTGTATATCGGAAGAGCACCGGGTCAGGTCGTTGATTTTATCAAAAAAACTGTTGAGCCGATACTGGAAACAGTGCCTGAAGAAAAGATGAAATTCGACCTGAAAGTTTAGGCTAAAACTATGCCCGTCCACAAGCCCTTTTTTTAAATTGTGAAATAGTTGTGAATAACTTGAATAAAACACACATTATTCGGTACTTAGTGGAACGGGGGCAAAAATCGTATATCTGCCGGATAATATTTTTTATTTTTTAATTTGATACTCATAGGAATTATTACTAACTTCATACCCGATACGGTAACTTTTAAAATATACGGAGAAGTAATGTCATTTGTTCATCTTCACAATCATTCACACTATTCAACTCTGGACGGATTGTCTAAGCCCAAAGATATGATAAAAGCCGCCAAGGACCTGGGGCAGACTGCAATGGCTATAACCGATCACGGCAATATGATGGGTGTTATAGAATTTTACAAAGAAGCGAAAAAAGCAGGAATAAAGCCTATAATCGGTAGCGAATTCTATATAGTTGAGAACAGAAAAATAAAAGACAGGCATGAAAGAAGAAATCATCTCATTCTTTTGGCTAAAAATATAAAAGGTTATGAAAATCTGATAAAACTCTCTTCAGAATCGAATATTAATCACTTTTATCATAAACCCAGAATTGACAGAGAACTGCTGGAGATTTATTCAGAAGGTCTTATCGTTATGAGTGCGTGTCTTGCGGGAGAGATACCGGAGGCTCTTTTGAAAAATGATATTGCAAAAGCAAAAGAGACTGCACTGTGGTACAAGGATCTGTTTGGGAAAGAGAATTTTTACCTTGAAATACAGCATCACCCTGATCTGCTCGATCAGGAAAAGGCCAACAACCTTCTGATTAAACTTTCAGAAGAACTCGATATCGGCCTGGTTGCTACGAACGACTCTCATTATGTAAAAAAAGACGATGATGTTATTCAGGATGCTCTTATCTGTATAAATACCGGAAAAATGCTTAGCGAGAAAGAAGGAAGACTCTGTATGCTGGGCGGCGATTATTCTATAGTTTCCACGGAGGAAATGCATAAAAGGTTCGCACATGTACCGCAGGCTCTGGAAAACACGCTTAAGATCGCAGATTCCTGCGAACTAAAACTTGAGTTCGGCAGAAAACTGATGCCGAGGTTCGAATGCCCGAAAGGACTGTCCGAAGACGAATACCTTGAAAAACTCTGTTATGAAGGCCTGAAAGTCAGATACACTGAAACGGAGATCACCGATGAAATTACCGACAGGCTGAAATTCGAGCTTGAAACTGTAAAAAAAATGGGATATCCCGGATATTTTCTGATTGTACAGGACTTTGTGAACTGGGGTAAAAGCAACGGTGTTCTTGTAGGACCCGGCAGAGGGTCGGCCGCGGGTTCGCTTATATCGTACCTTACTGGGATAACGAATGTCGATCCTTTGAAATACGGTCTTCTTTTTGAAAGATTTTTGAATCCCGACAGAATATCAATGCCTGATATTGATATTGATTTTCAGGACGACAAGCGAGATATGGTTCTCGACTATGTAAGAAAAAAATATGGCGAAGACAATGTAGTTCAGGTGGTAACATACCAGACCATGGGCGCAAAAAACTCTATAAGGGATATCGGAAGAGTAATGGGATTTCCGATTGATGATGTTAATAAAATATGCAATCTCATACCTCAAAAAGCCGGAACTACAATACAAAAGGCTTTAAAAGATAAAGACTTCAGGCACTTTTATGAAAATAATCCGAATTTTAAAGATCTTATTGATACTGCAGGCAGGATAGAAGGTACTATAAGAGGAACCGGAACTCATGCCTGCGCAGTCATAATAAGTCCCGTTCCGGCAGATGAACTGGTGCCTCTGCAGTATCCTCCGAAAGAGAAAAATACTGTAATAACACAGTTTGAAGGAAATCAGCTGGATGATATCGGTCTTCTTAAGATGGATTTCCTCGGGATCAGGAATTTAACTATAATATCAGAAGCGGTAGAACTGATAAAAAAGAATCGAAATACAGATATTAATATCGACAAAATACCTTTCAGGGACAGAAAAACTTTTAATATATACAGCAGAGGTATGACAAACGGTATTTTTCAGTTTGAATCAGCCGGTATGAAAAAGTATTTAAAAGATCTTAAGCCTAACAGATTCGAGGATCTTGTGGCAATGAACGCGCTTTTCAGACCCGGACCGATGCAGTATATACCGGATTATATAAGCAGAAAAAACGGAAAAAGTGTAATCACATACGATCACCCCCTGATGGAGAAGTATTTGAAGGATACTTACGGAATTACTGTTTATCAGGAACAGGTAATGTTGCTTTCAAGAGAACTTGCAGGGTTCACCAGAGGTGAATCTGATAATTTGAGAAAAGCGATGGGTAAGAAGATCAGGAAAATGATGGATCAGCTGAAGGAAAAATTTATTTCAGGCTGTCTCAATAACGAAAAATTCATTTCCGGATTCAGTCGGAAGAAAGATTGTACAGAACCCCGTGATCTTGCCATCAAGATATGGTCGGACTGGGAAAATTTTGCGGAATACGCTTTCAACAAATCTCATTCGGTCTGCTATGCTTATGTTTCATATTTGACAGCATATCTGAAAGCAAATTATCCCCTTGAGTTCATGAGTGCTATGCTCAATAGCGTGAAGGATAAATCAGAAGATGTATTGAAGTATATTGATGAGTGTGCTAATCTGGGAATAAAGATCAGAAGACCGGATGTGAACTATAGTGAGAACTATTTTGCCCCTACAGGTAAAAACGAGATAAGTTTTGGTCTTCAGGCAATAAAGAATGTAGGCGGAAAAGCAATTGAATCTATAATAATAACCAGAAATACTACAGGTGCTTTCAACTCTATCTATGATTTTCTGGAAAGAATAGACGGTTCAAAGGTGAATAAAAGGGTGATCGAACATCTGGCAATGGCCGGAGCCCTGGATTCTCTTGGACACAAAAGATCCCAGATGGCAGAATCTCTTGATACTCTTCTTCCTCATTTTCAAAAAGTTTCGGTCAAAAAAGCTGATTGGGATGTCAGTCTGTTCGGAGAATCTTCCGATGAAGAGCTTGCTGTGGATCATCCGCCGCTTGCCGATATTGAGGAGTGGGATAAATCCCGTATGCTTGATAAAGAAAAAGAACTTATCGGTTTCTATGTGTCCGGTCATCCTCTTGATGAACAACTGGAAATTGTCGATTTCTTCAATACAAAGAAAACACTTGATCCCGAAAATTTTACGGACGGCGAGGAGTTTGTTATTGGCGGAAAGATAAAGGAGGTTTTCCAGAGAACTACAAAAGCAGGAAAAGAAATGGCTAAAGTGACAGTAATACTTCCGCGGAATGAAACAGAGGTCACTATTTTTCCCAGAGTTTTCAGCAGTTTCCGGGACGGAATTTCGCCGGGCAATGTACTTTTTTTCAAGCATAAAGTAAAAAAATATAACGGAGAATTCAAAGTTTTTGTTGAAGATGTTTTTAATTATGAACAGGCTGTTGAAAAATTCAATTCCCTGACAAGGAGGATCAGAATAAATATTGACCCTGCACGGCTTGATGTTTCTGCCATAAAGGATTTAACAAAGTTCATTGCAAAAAATAAAGGCGACAAGGAGCTGTATTTTAAGATTTGTTGCGGGGCTGACAGCTTTAAACTCAGGTCTGATTCCTACAAAGTAAACGGTTCGTTCAAGTTTATAAAAGGACTGAGAGACATGCTGGGAGAAGGCAGTATAGATTTTTCATAGATTTTACTTTTAATAAAAGTTCTGTTTCATTATATTATAGCAATGTCGGGGATGCTTCTTTCCTGTCGGGTTTACAATCACAGAGGATTTGAAATATAAACAATGATCTATTTAAATACGAAACAGAACTGAACCTTAAAGGATACAGGCTTATAGCCGGCGTAGATGAAGCCGGACGGGGACCTCTGGCAGGTCCTGTAGTAGCTGCAGCAGTGATTTTTTCAGGCAGCAGCATACTTGACGAGGTTAACGACTCGAAAAAGCTTTCTGCGGTTGTAAGAGAAAAATTGTTTTATTTGATCAGAAGGAGTGCTTTTTCGTACGGTATCGGGATGGTTTCAAACAAAAGAATAGACGAGATCAATATATTAAGAGCGACCTTTGAGGCTATGCGGAGAGCTGTGTCACGGCTGAGTGTTGAACCGGATTTTATACTTATAGACGGCAGGGACGAACCTTTTGAAAATATCATGCAGAAAAGCATTGTTAAAGGAGACAGCCTATCCTATTCGGTTGCTGCCGCTTCAGTACTGGCAAAGGTTACAAGAGACAAGATAATGAATTTTTACGACAGGATATACCCCGAATATGGTTTTGCCTGCAATAAAGGTTATGCCACACCCGATCATATTGAGGCTATAAGAAAATACGGCAGGTGCGCTATACACAGAAAGAGCTTTAAACTGCGTTTTGAAAAAGATGCCCAACTGAGATTTGATATTTAAGAGAGTCGATATGGTTTATTTATACATAATACTGCTGCTTTCCGGAATGATCTATATCTCTTATATTGAATATTTCAGGAAAGGTCTGTCCAGGCTGCGTCAGGAACTCTGTCATATCAGTGACGACAAACTTATGGGGGTTACCGTTATAATACCTGCCAGGGATGAGGAAAAAAATATTTCAAAGACCGTAAATTCTGTACTTAACCAGAATTATCCCGAAAATATGCTCAATGTTATTGCTGTTAATGACAGATCAAATGATTCAACGGGGAAGATACTTGATTCTATGTCCCGCATAAACAGCAATCTTTCGGTAATTCACATCAGAGAGGTGTCAAAAAACATCTCTCCAAAAAAAAATGCAATTCTTACCGCCGTCAGGAGTGCTAAAGACGATTTGATAGTTACCACGGACGCAGACTGCATCCACGATCCGGACTGGATCAGATCCCTGGTTTTCCCGCTTACATTACAAGGGAGCGAGAGTACAGGCGTAGTCGCCGGACTGACAGTCTTTTCTAAAAGGTATGATTCTGTAAAAGAAAAATTCTGGCAGAAAATGCAGAATATCGATTATGTATCCCATTCTCTTATAGCGGCCGGTAGTATAGGTATGGGAAGAGCATTTACTGCGAACGGAAGTAATCTTCTGGTAAGAAAAGAGCTTTATGATAAAGAACATGACAATCTGCAGTCGGAACTGGCTTCAGGTGATGATTTTTTTATGATTCAGGCCGCAAGAGAAAGTAAATATACTCTCAGATTCGTTATAAACAGAGAGAGTATTGTAAAAAGCCTTCCTGTTAATACTGTTCGGGAACTGATAGAACAGAGATCCAGATGGGCATCAAAAGCCGCTCATGCCTCGAATTTTGTTCTTTATTTTGCGGTAAATACATTTATTTTTTATTTGGGAATAATTTTTGCTGTCATACTGACGCTGACCGGATTTTTCCCGTTAGAATATCTTATCGTAGTTCTTATGATCAAACTGATCCCTGAAACTTTGTTCTTATCCTACGGCTTCGGGAGGATGGGACTTGATTTTGAGCTAAAATACTATATTCCTCTTCAGTTTTTTCACATACCTTTCAGTTTGTTGGCCGCATTAAAGGGCAAACTGTTCGGTTTTGAGTGGAAGGGAATGAAATACAGATTGTAAAAGGAGAAAAATGGAATCAAATATTGTTGCAATTGTAGGCAGACCGAATATTGGAAAATCAACGCTTTTCAACAGGCTTACAA
>SLFX01000151.1 GCA_007124045.1 Candidatus Delongbacteria bacterium
CCGCGGATGAAGCTTTGGCGATTATATCCCTTAGATCTTTCACACCGGAGCTAACCGCGCTTATCTGGTAGAAATCGGACCCTGTTTCCGAAGAAATTATCTTCGCAAGAGTCGTCTTTCCACTTCCGGGCGGTCCCCACAGAATGATCGAGAACACAGACTTATTTTTTATCATTGAACTGATGATCTTTCCATCGCCCGTCAGATGCTCCTGACCGACAACTTCGTCAACAGAAGCTGCCCGCACTCTTTCGGCAAGCGGAACCAGTCCCTGAGGAATTTTTTTTTGCGGTTCTTTGTATTCGAAAAGCTGATCCATTATTCCGTTCTTTAAATGCTTAGTCCGTCTCTTTATAATATTATGATTTTAAACGGGATTATTCAAGTATATTTTCCATGAATTATTTCTGCATAAAGTGAAAGTCTGTTTGGAGTTTTCTGAATTTTTGTTTTATATTAACAGGTGTTTGAATTAAATTAAAAAAGCGGGCCTGTTTGAACAATAAATTCCTGCAGATATTCAACTTCGGAAGACTGATAAAGTTTAACTCGCCCAATCAGCTTCTGATTTTCTATTATTTTCTTTCTATTTTGACCGGAGCGGTCCTTCTTTCAACTCAATGGGCAAGTACTTCAGAGCCGCTTTCTTTCATAGACAGCCTTTTCACCGCAACATCGGCACAATGCGTAACCGGATTGATTGTCGTTGATACCGGATCGAGATTTACGCTTTTCGGCCAAATTGTGATCCTGGCACTGATACAGATCGGCGGACTTGGGATCATGACATTTTCTATCTACCTTTTCGTTTATCTCAAGAGAAATGTAAGCTTCAGAAGCAGGATGATAATTCAGGATACGCTTATGCATACTCCGATCAGCGACTGGAAAAATCTGACCGGTAAAGTCATAAAAATGACGATGTTCTTTGAAGGGGCAGGAGCGATACTGCTGAGTTTTTTCTTCGTGCCGAGATTCGGTTTATTAAAAGGGATTTACCATTCAGTATTCCATTCAATATCGGCTTTCTGCAATGCGGGTTTCTCAACCTTCTCAGACAGTCTGATCCAGTACAAAGACAGTCTTCTTGTTAATATTGTCGTTATGTCTCTCATATTCTTCGGAGGTATAGGTTTTCTTGTAATAAATGAAATTCACGAATATTTTATCGATAAAGACAGAAAAATGTTCAGGATCAGTCTCCATACCAAGATAGTTCTCGTTACAACATTCGTGCTGATAATTTCGGGATTTGTTGCTTTCTGGATTCTCGAAGACGGCAATTCCATGGCTGCATTCACTTATAAAGAAAGATTCTTATCAAGCATGTTTCAGTCAGTCACGGCAAGAACTGCGGGTTTTAACACCGTGGATATTTCCTCGCTCAGATCCTCAACGAATCTGATGATCATAATACTGATGTTCGTCGGAGGTTCACCAGGTTCAGCGGCAGGAGGTATAAAAACCACTACACTCGCAATATTTTTCATAATCATAAAAAACGGTTTTAAGGGCAGTCCCCACGCTAATATTTTCAACAGAACTCTCCCAAAAGATCTGATCATGAAAGCTTTTACCATCACAGCTCTGGCTCTTTCATTTACTTTCATCGCGGTTTTCTTTCTCCTTATAGTTCAGTCACCCGTACTTGTAGAGGAGGGGAACAGGGAGTTCTTAAGCTATTTCTTTGAAGCTGTATCTGCTATAGGAACCGTCGGACTGTCCATGGGCGTTACTTCGTCGCTTACACCTCTCGGGAAAATCATAACAACAGTCCTGATGTTCGTCGGAAGGGTCGGGATCCTTACTATCGCCTTCTCAGTCATAAAAAGAGAAGAACCTAATTCAACAAGATATGCTGAAGAAAATATAATGCTAGGATAACAGGGAGTAATTATGAATGGACCTAATATGAAATTCTGCGTGATAGGACTCGGTAAGTTCGGTTACAATGTCGCGTCAAATCTTTACAAGAACGGAAACGAAGTAATTGCTATAGACTGGGATAAGGATAAAGTTCAGAAAATCGCTGACGAATGTACCATACCTATAGTAGGGGATGCAAGCGATAAGCAGTTCCTTTTAAATCACGGAGTATCTGAAGTTGATGCCGTATTTGTATCGGCCGGAGAGAACAGTGACATGACTACCCTTATTACGCTTCTTCTCAAAGAAATAGGAGTTAAGAGGATTTTTGCTAAAACGAACAGCGAAGAGCATAAAAGGATTCTTGATAAGGTGGGAGCCACAGATATAGTTTTTCCTGAAAAAGACATTGCACTTAAGCTTGCGGTTTCTCTGTCTTATAAAAATATCGCTGAATACATTCCGCTGACCAAAGAATTTTCAATCTCGGAAGTTATAGCACATGGAAAGATAATCGGTAAGAATCTTATGGAGCTTGATCTGCGAAAGAAATTCCATATAAACATCGTTGCTGTAAAAAATACAGAGAAAGAAAAATTCAACATCACGGTTGATCCCAATTACAGAATAAAAAGAAATGATGTGCTCATTGTTGTTGGGAAAAATGATGATATCGAAAAATTTTCTACCCTTTGATCCTGCCGACAAAGTATTTCTCGTTATAATTCAACTAAAATTAAAACGGGCTGACCGTAATTTCCGGTCAGCCCGTTGTATAAAACTGAATATTATTCAAGTGAGCAAATTGTTCGACAGCAAGGAGGAGTGCGGTTCGCGAAAAGGAGCCTGCTTTGAGGCAGGTGACTTAAGCGGACAAGCTCCGACGCCGCTATCGGACAATTTTACATTCCCATCATTGACGGGTCCATTCCTCCCATTCCGCCGCCCGGCATACCCCCGCCGCCGGCCTCTTTCTTCTCGGGTTTTTCAGCCACAGCACATTCAGTGGTCAGGAGCAGAGAAGCAATTGATGCCGCATTTTCAAGAGCAGTAATTGTAACTTTGGTAGGATCTATAACACCTGACTCGATAAGATCTTCATATACTTCTGATTTTGCGTTGAATCCATAAGAGAATGATTTGTTTGATGCCACTTTATTCAAAACAACAGCACCCTCCAATCCCGCATTGATCACGATCTGCCTCAAGGGTTCTTCTAGAGCTTTTTTCAGTATATTGACCCCGACTTTTTCTTCGCCCGGAACTTTGACCTTGTCAAGTACGGAAATAGCTCTGACAAGTGCTACGCCGCCGCCTGGAACGATCCCGTCTTCAACAGCAGCTCTTGTTGCGTGAAGAGCATCGTCAACTCTGTCTTTTATTTCTTTCATTTCAACTTCTGAAGCTGCACCGACTTTTATTACAGCAACTCCGCCCGCCAGTTTCGCAAGTCTCTCGTTAAGTTTTTCCTTATCGTAATCTGAAGTTGATATTTCAATCTGCTTTTTAATATCCTTGATCCTGTCATCAATATCTTTCTGCTTTCCAAGTCCGTCAACTATCTTTGTGTTCTCTTTATCAATTATCACCGTCTTTGCACTTCCGAGCATATCGAGTTCGGCGTTCTCAAGCTTCATTCCGAGTTCTTCGGTTATAAGAGTTCCGCCTGTCAGTATAGCGATGTCTTTAAGCATTTCCTTTCTTCTGTCGCCGAAACCGGGAGCCTTTACAGCTGCGATCTTCAGCGATCCTCTGAGTTTGTTCACAACAAGAGTTGCGAGAGCTTCGCCTTCAACATCTTCACACACAAGAATGAGTCCTTTACCGGTCTGAGCAACTTTTTCAAGAACGGGAACCATTTCTTTTATCGTGGATATCTTCTTGTCGTACAGAAGGATATACGGATTTTCCATCTTTACTTCCATCGCTTCGGAGTCGTTGATGAAGTAAGGCGACAAATATCCTCTGTCGAACTGCATTCCTTTGACCACCTCAAGAGAGCTTTCCATTGATTTAGCTTCTTCTACAGTGATAACTCCTGTCGTTCCGACTTCTTTCATAGCGTCAGCAATCATTTTTCCGACAGTTTCGTCGTTGTTCGCGCTGATGGAAGCTACATTTGATATCTCTTTGAAGCTGTTGCTTATTCTTTTTGTTTTGGACATAAGGAATTTTTTCACTTCCGCAACACCTTTATCGATGCCTTTTTTTATCTCCATCGGGTTTGATCCCGCAGTAACATTCTTCAAGCCTTCTGTTATTATGGCCTGAGCTATAACTGTTGCTGTGGTAGTCCCGTCACCGGCTTTGTCGGAAGTTCTTGAAGCAACATCTTTTATCATTTCAGCACCGATCTTCTGAACAGGTATGTCCAACTCGATCTCTTTAGCCACTGTCACGCCGTCTTTTGTAATTACGGGGCTTCCGTATTTTTTCTCAAGAACTACATTCCTGCCCTTCGGTCCCAGTGTGACCTTGACCGCATCAGCCAGAATGTCCACTCCTTTTTTCAGTTCCGTTCTGGCGTCAATTCCATATTCGATTATTTTTGCCATCTTTTAGTCTCCATTTATGTTATGATTTGATTATTTTACGACTGCGAGAATGTCTTCGAATTTAACGATAAGATATTTTTTCTCGTCAAGAGTAACTTCTGTTCCCGAGTATTTTGCGTAAATTACCTTGTCACCTGACTTGATCTCTTTTTTCAGATCTTCGTCATTACCCACTGCAACAACTTTTCCCATCTGGGGCTTCTCTTTTGAAGAGGTGTCCGGGATTATGATCCCGCCTTTAGTTTTGTTTTCGACCTCTTCGATCATCTCGATCACAACTCTGTCTTTGATCGGTTTTAGATTTACTGCCATTTTTTACGCTCCTTAAGTTAGTTTTAAGTTCATTTGTTAACATTGCAATAATTAAGCCAAACGGATTCAGGCTTGTTTCGGGATATCTCTTTGCCGCCAATACTTCTGTAATGACAGATTATGACACAGTTCTGCCAAGTTTCCACCTGCTTATTCCTCTGAAGAACATAAGCATTGTAAAAGGGACAATAAAATCCCCTTCCATTATGCGGTTGGTGGTGGAAAGTATAAGCCAGGCTTCAGCATATTCCCGTTTTCTGTAATACTTTAGAAATATGTTCATTAAGGGCTTGGAAAACTCTCTGAATCTTTTGTCGCTCATTATAAGAGACACTGCATTACTGTAGTAAACAGTTCCCTGATCTGTATGGAACCATCCTTCCTCGTCATTCGGCTCGCCGTATTCCTTTATAATCAGGTCTATTTCGTCATCTGAGAAAGAAAATTCCGCAAATTCCCCGGTGTTAAAAAACTGAAAGCTGTCATTTGTGAATTTTTCCGGATCTTTTTCGTATTCCGCACCTGCTGATGCGTGTGTATTCATCAGATCCATAGAAGCTTCCATTATGCTTTTCTGAATCGCCGGACTTCCAAAATAGGAACCGGGTGAGCTACTGCCTTCCCTCTCCTGCTTCTTTGCGGCAAATTCCGCAGATTCCTGATAATAACTGCATTCCATACATTTATCATCTCTTATTGTAGCACAGCAGACGGGGCATATCAGGTTACTGCTGTTTATTATACATTTTCTTTTCCCGGGTTTTGAAGAGCAGTTAAAGCATTTTATTTTTGGCATGATTTATTCCCTGTAAATTTAATATCTATAGACCGGATCCGGTCAGCCCTTTGGCAAGCAGATAACCCGTTGCTCTTTCCTTTAATCTGTATTTTGACACCTGTGTCCTGAAATTTTTTCCGTGATCGGGATAGATCAGGTGGACTATCTCGTGTATTATAACATAATCCGTCACCCAGAGAGGAAAAGAAACCAGCCTGGGATTGAGTATAATCTTTTTATCTCTCACAAAACATTTTCCCCATGCGGATTTTAAACTTCCGGAATAGGATATTGTAAAATCAGGAGCTTTTGGCATGTATTTATCTTTTAGCATTTCGGCTCTTTTCTGAAGATCTCCGGCTTTTCCCGATATTAAATCTTTAAGAGCGAACTTCTCTGCTGTCTTTTTTACAAAGCCGAGTACGAAATCCCCGCTTGCCGCATAAGGGGCTAAAACTCTTATGCTGCTTTCGCCGGTCAACCTGGCCTGAATAGTTTTTTTTCTTTTCTTTGACCTGATTATTTCTATTTTGAAACCATCTATTATCAAGCTAAAATCTGCTTCTTTTTATTCTGTTTTCCCAGTTCGGGTCACTTCTTTCTCCGGGATAATCCGAATGAATAAGTCTGAAATCACCAAATCCGTGAATATCTGCAAAAACAAAAATATGGTTCCCTTCAAAATAATACCATTTTTCGTGATCGCTGACATCAGTACTGAAAGTTTCTCTTTCGATATTATTGGGTTCGCCCATTTTAAGATATATTCTTCCTCTGTCGGTTCGCCAGCCTTCAGTATTTTTTTGCGAAAAATCCGCCTC
>SLFX01000092.1 GCA_007124045.1 Candidatus Delongbacteria bacterium
GCAAATCGACTATCACGAACCTAATATTCAGGTTCTACGACCCGGACAGCGGAAGAATACTCCTCGACGGAAAACCGCTGACAGAATACAGCCTGCGTCTTCTCCGCCGAAATATCGGCGTCGTTTTTCAGGAAACCGATATGTTCGCCGCCACACTCAGGGAGAACCTCGCTTACGGCGCGGTCAACAAGGTTAGCGACGAAGAAATTATGGAAGCTGTCAGGATGAGCCTTCTCGACGAACTGGTTAAAAAGCTTCCGGACGGACTTGATACCAAAGTCGAGGAAAAGGGCAAGAATTTTTCCGGAGGCGAAAAGCAGAGAATAGCTATCTGCAGACTGATTTTGCGAAACCCGAACATTGTCATTTTTGATGAGGCGACATCCGCGCTCGACACTCAGTCCGAAAGCAAAATATCCGAGACGATGAAGCTTGTGATGAAAAAACCGACATCTATTATTATAGCCCACAGGCTTTCTACGGTAGTTGACGCTGACAGGATATTTGTCTTTAAGCAGGGCCGTATCGTAGAAAAAGGCAGTCACGAATCTCTATTCTCAGACACACGAAGCGAATACAGAAGATTATGGAACGAACAGCTAAAAAAGGGTAGTGACCATTCACACGGGAGCAATGGAAAAAGAACATAATAAATATGATATCACCTATAAACAGCTGATAACGAGAATACCTAAGCTTTACAGGTTCATGGCGAAGTATAAATGGATAATTCTCGGGCTCGGTTTTTTCGATATCATCAGCAATTTCGTTTCCACATTGCCACCTCTGATAATCCAATATTGTGTTGACGAACTGATTCCTTTAAGGGACATCTTCTCTCTGAACATATTTTTTTCTCTGATCATCATAATATATATCGTGATCAGCGGACTGTTCCTCGGACATATATACATAAGGTGGTATCTGCAGTACAACATAAGAAAGGATATAAGGGAAAAACTTTTCAACGCACTTCTTTTAAAATCACCTGTGTTTTATTCCAAGAGAGTCTCGGGAGAGATTACATCCAGAATGAACAACGATGTAGGTTCGGTCGCCTATCTCGCATCTGACGCTTTCTTTGATTTTCTCAACACAATACTGAAGATAGTTTTCACGCTTCTAATGCTCTTTTACCTCAGCTGGCAGATAACCCTTGCTATGATAGTACTTATAATCATTCAATATATTTTCGTCTCGATAATAATGAATTATTTTAAAAAGTACAGGAAAAGGGTATCTGAAAAATGGGGTCGTCTGCTCGGTTTTCTTCAGGAGGTTCTTTCCAATATAAAGATAGTTATGGCATTCGGGAACGAGAACTATGAGTCGTCAAGACACCTCAGGAAAAGCCGTGAGCACATAAAAGACAGCATTAAGCTCGGTATAACAAACCGTATGTTCGAAGTGGTGGCAACCATATTCTGGCACGCTTTCTACATAACCATAATCGTTTACGGGCTGAGACTTCTTACAGGGAATGAAATATCTCTCGGTGTACTTCTGGCATTCATAATGCTGGTAAGAAACCTTTTTGAACCTATATTCGGTCTTTCAGGCACGATGATATTCACAATAGCCGCTTTCGTTTCGATAGACAGGATCTATGAATATATTGACTATCCTGATGAGCTTGATATAGCTGATGATCCGGAAGATATTGACTGTTCCAAAGGCGAGATCGAATTCGAGAATGTGAAATTCCGATATGAAAAAGAAAAAGATAAGATCGCGCTGGACGGAGTGAGCATAAAGATAAAAGACGGGGAATCAGTTGCCATAGTCGGGCCGAGCGGAGCAGGAAAATCCACAATCATCAATCTGATATTAAGATTCTATGATCCCGAATCCGGCACCATACTCTTCAACGGTAAAAGAATTACGAACCTTGATGTTGATCATTACAGAAAAAATATTTCTATCGTCTTTCAGGACGCACTTCTTTTTAACGACACGATCATGAAGAACATAACCTACGCTGACCTCAATGCCACCAAAGAGCAGGTCGAGATGGCCTGTAAAGATGCCGATATACTTGAGTTCATAAATGAACTGCCGCTAAAGTTCGACACAGTCATCGGCGAAAGGGGACTCAAGCTGTCCGGCGGCCAGAGGCAGAGGCTTTCGATCGCGAGAGCGCTTTTAAAAGACCCCAAGATCCTCATTCTCGACGAAGCGACAGCTTCTATTGACTCGATCTCGGAGAATGTAATTCAGGAAGCGATCGAAAAGATAATGAACGACAGGACGACCATCATTATAGCCCACAGGCTGACAACTATCGTTGGAGTTGACAGGATCATCGTTATGGAGAATGGTAAGGTCGCCGAGACGGGAACCCATTCCGAACTGCTCGCCAGACACGGCGTTTACCACAAGCTGTGGACTACTCAGATGAAAGAGAACGAATCAGAGATACTGTTCTAAAAGTTTGCAATCATCCTTTTTAGCAGAATTATAGCTTTCTTGAGAGAAGTCTGATAAGTTTTTCTGCAAATTCGAACCTGTTCTCGCCGTAAGGTATCTCGGCCAGTATCTTTTCAGCCTGATTCTCTATCCGGATGTCATATTCCAGCTCTGTCAGCAACCCGGTAAGGTTTTCCTGAACAGTAATAGCGATCTCGGTGTTCTCTATCTCTTCAAGTTTCTCAAGGTCGAAAGTGAATTTTATATCCTCTCTCCTTTCCCTGTCGGATATGGAAATGTTCTTGATAAATATCCTGCCTGCGATTATTGAAAGATAGAGGTTTGAGAAAAGATTCACAGCCTCAGGCGGAAGTGGGCCGAACCTGTCTTTAACTTCTTCCCTCAGAATGTTTATCTCGTCAACTTCTGTAAAGTTCATCATCCTGCGGTATATTTCGACTCTTTCCGCATCCTCCTCGATATAGTGCTCCGGAAGATACATCTCGGATCTCAGATTTACAGAAGCTTTGATATATTTTGAAGGTGTCTTGATATGCTTGAGCTCATCTTTAAACTCTTCTTCTTTCAGCTCCATCACCGCATCTTCGAGGATTTTCGAGTACATTTCGAAACCGACATTCTCTATAAATCCGCTCTGTTCGCTTCCCAGAAGGTCACCTGCCCCTCTGATCTCCAGATCTTTCATCGCTATCTGAAACCCCGATCCCAGATCTGTGAACTCAGAAATGGTCTCGAGCCTTTTTTTAGCCACGGAAGTAAGCGAATTAGGATCTCCGGTGATAAGATAAGCATAAGCCTGCCTTGAAGACCTTCCAATCCTGCCCCTGAGCTGATAAAGCTGGGAAAGACCGAATTTATCCGCATTGTTCACTATCATAGTATTTACATTCGGAATATCTACGCCGTTCTCGATGATAGTCGTAGCTATAAGAACTGAATATTTTTTATACATGAATTCATGCATCACTTTTTCGAGTTCGGAAGGTTTCATTTGGCCGTGCGCAGTTGCCATGCTTACTTTGGGAACGATCCTTTCGAGCATTGTCTGTATAGAATGGATAGTCTCCACCCTGTTGTGAATGAAGAATACCTGCCCTCCCCTGTCTATCTCTTTCATGATCGCCTCATAGATCACATCAGATCTGAAAGTATGGATCGCTGTCTTTATCGGCAGCCTGTTAACCGGAGGTGTATTTATAATGCTCAGGTCACGGACACCGATCAGCGACATGTGAAGCGTTCTCGGTATCGGAGTGGCTGTCAGGGTCATGACATCAACATTAACGCGCATTTCCTTGATCCTTTCCTTGTGCGTGACGCCGAATCTCTGTTCCTCGTCAACTATCAGCAGACCGAGGTCTTTGAATTCCACATCCTTCGACAGGATTCTGTGAGTGCCGACCACTATATCTATCTTGCCTTCCTTTATCTCGGAGATGGTCTTTGACTGATCTGATGTTTTCTTGAAACGGGAAAGGTACTCCACCCTGACAGGATATTTTTCGAGCCTGCGCCTGAAGTTCTCGAAGTGCTGGTCAACGAGGATAGTGGTCGGCGCGAGTACGGCGACCTGTTTGCCGGAAACAGCGCACTTGAACGCCGCGCGGATGGCGATCTCGGTCTTGCCGAAACCGACATCTCCGCAAACAAGGCGGTCCATGGGTATAGAAGCCTCCATATCGCGTTTGAAATCGTCTGTGGCTTTCAGCTGGTCGGGCGTATCCTCA
Source organism: Candidatus Delongbacteria bacterium (assembly GCA_007124045.1). Classification (GTDB taxonomy): domain Bacteria; phylum UBA4055; class UBA4055; order UBA4055; family UBA4055; genus SLFX01. The sequence goes on from SLFX01000092.1 coordinate 4,155, forward strand.
TATTCAAAGGAGGCTTCGAGCTCGGTCTGCCAGACAGTGTCTGACGGGAACGCGAAACCTTTCGCGTTGCGCCTTTTTGCGTAGAGCCTGATAAGCTCGCGTGCGGCGGACTTGACCGATTCTTTGGTCTTTTCCTTAAGTTTCTGGAACTGCTTGCCTCCGAGCTTTGAAAGAGCGGGATTAAGGCTGTCTCCGGCCTTGTACTTCTGTATAAGATGCATATGATCAAGTTTGAGAAAGAGTATGTCCCCGCCTTTATATAGAAGCTTTACAACATCCCTGACAGAGCCTGCAACGGTTATCTTTTCGAGACACAAGAACTGCCCTATACCGTGGTCAATATGAACGATGTAGTCACCGTACTTCATTCTCTGAAGGTCTTTGAAGGGAATAACCTTCTTGAATCTTCTTGTAAGCTTCGGCCTTCTTACGCGCCCGAATATCTGATGGTCTGTATAAACCGATATCTGCGACCCGGGCAGAAAAAATCCTTCGTGGAGACCGCCTTCCGATACCGTGAATCTCTTTAGCTGAGGTGTCTCTTCTGAAATAATGTCGCAAAACCTGTCGGCCTGCCCGGGATTGTCGCACAGAATGTATGAGTGTACTTCCGCATTGTCGTTATTGATCAGTGTGTCGAGGAAAGGTCTGAAATCGTGCCTGAACGATATCTGGTCACGGATATTGATACTGATGTCTTTATCCTCATCGGTAAATCCGTTGATATACCCTCTGCCTTCGCGCAGTTTTGCCGCTATATAATCAGGACTGAAGTATTTCTTTTCGTAATGAGTCCCTTTTACCTCTACTCTCTCGTATCCGGCAATTATCTGTTCTTTGAAGTATTCTTCAAGTTTTGCTCTAAGATCGTCGCAGTTCTCAACAAAAAATACGGTTTCAGAATTGTCGATAAGTTCAAAAAGGCTGATCCCCTCCCCTTCTTCCGACTTCATATCGCCAAGATAAAGTACCGCCTTACTGACTTCTTCGATCTTTTTCTGACTTGCGGGATCAAAATATCTGACAGATTCAATCTCATCGCCGAAGAACTCTATCCTGAGAGGGTATTCCGAAGCATAAGGATAGATGTCCAGAATGCTCCCCTTTCTTGAGAACTCTCCGATATTTTCGACGGAATCGGCTTTCTCAAAACCTTTTTCGACAAATTTTTCAAGAAGTTTTTCCGGTTTGACCGTCATTCCTGTCCGGATCTTGAGAATTACCTCTTTTGCAGCATTTTTTTCCGGTATTTTTTCAAAAAGATTTCTGTATGTTGTGGAAAGTATTTTAAATTTTCCGCTCATTATCCTTTCAAAAGTAACGAGCCTTGTCCCTTTCCTCTCGTCGTCAATGTCTCCCGAGCAGTAGGGATAGTTCTCCGCAGGCAGAAGAAGATCGCAGGCCGAGTCTTTTCCAGCTATCAGGTTGATATCATCACTGAACTTTTCCGCGCTTTCCACCGAATCCGCATAGAATATGATCTTTTTTCTGCTCTTTTCGTGTATGAATGAAAGCAGGAAAGATCTGAATGAATAAGAAATACCTTTTGAGCTGACAATACTGCTTTTTCCCAGAGCCGAAACCGCTTTTTCGAGATCCGGGGATGAGTATATTGCTTTTTTGAGTTTTTGAACAGACATTTTATTGACTATCTGTCCTTGTTGTTAGCTTTACCGCTGTCTTTGATGAAAAAGACCACTCCGTCAGAGATCAGAATATAGACAAGAAGCGCAAGGGCGATGCGGGTCATATATTTTATCATTACCGCCCTGTTTATAAAAAAAGAATCGAATGTAGCTACGACTATCATTACTGTGAAAAAGAAATAGATGACGGCCCAGAAAATATTATTCAGCCTTGTATTTTTATCTTTTAGCGATCCCTCTTCGTATTCGTGCGTTTTTTTTAGAATGTCGGGAACTATCAGCCCGTAAGAAACTATCATGACCGTGTAAGCTAAAAATCTGTTTTTTATGTCTTTCAATTCATGCTCCGTTAAGTTAGGACTGAAAAATAAGCTATCAGGCCGCTTTTTACAAATCTTTTTTCAGCTTGTTCTGAATATAAACTACAACCCCATACTGATTTTTGTCCAAAACAATCGCTAATACATGTTTATCCGCTGTCTTTTGCTGAATTTTTAAC
>SLFX01000184.1 GCA_007124045.1 Candidatus Delongbacteria bacterium
AATATTTTTTCTTTTAGAATAATCAGAAATGTCTTTAAGAACGGCAAAGACTTCCGGTGTCACATTTATATCACCGCTGTTTCCGCTGTAAGCAAGATCAACAGCCTGTTTGGGTACATCGCCGAGAACAACCCTTTCTTTTCGTTTTTCATTGCCGAGTATTATCTCAAGGAACCTTCCGCTGGATATGCCGGCATTAAAAAGAGGTTCTATATCTATATTGTGATCACGGATCATTTTATCAGAAAACTCAAAATAGAGTTCTTTTAATCCCACTGCACAGTTTACCGAATGCGCTATAATATCTTTCTGTTCCTTGTCAATAAGTTCATTAGTGAAAACTATATCCATTTTGTTATCACCAAGATTAAGGAATATGCCGCCGTTCTCGTATATAATTCTCAAGCACTTTGTAATAAAATCGTTGAATGTATTTTTATATAGAGGCGTAAAACCGCTCTTGTCTTTCAGTTTAACGAACAGCTGATTGAAAAGACTGAACCTTATAACAAGAACAGACCCTTCCTCAAGAAATATCAGATCGTCCGTCAGAAGTTTATTTGCTGTGTTGTTCGGCAAAAATCTTTTCAGTTTCTGTAAAAGTTTTTCGGTACTCATAATAAGCCTCTAAACTAGAATTTTCTGTTAAGCATCCATTCAGTAAAGTCAAGAAGTTCCCGTCCGTTGTTTTTGGTATATGAATTATCTACAACCGAAACCGCCTGACGGATATATTTTTCCGCTTCTCTTTCCGCCTTTTCAATAATGCCGTGATCTTCATATATCCTTTTTATTTCAAGAAGATCATTTTTCGTAGCGGATCTGTTACCGAGAATGCTCTTGAAAAAAGCACCGTCAGGTCCGCCTATATTCTCTGTAGCAAGTATGCTGAGATATGTTTTTTTACCTTCAATAATATCACTTCCAAATGTTTTTCCGAACAGATCAGTATCTCCTGCGATATCAAGTACATCATCCTGTATCTGAAAAGCCAGACCAAGAGATCTTCCGTATGATTTGGCCTGTTCCTGCTCTTCCTCGGTCGCTCCGGCACATAAAGCTCCAATTTCGCATGGAACGGATAAAAGAGCGGCTGTCTTTTTGTTTATCATTTTCATATATTCTTCAATGGTGACATCACTGCGGCTCTCGAATTCTTTATCGTAAGCCTGACCTTCGCATACTTCAAGCAGACCGTCTGTGAAAACTTTAATTATCTTTTGATAGTTGTCAAACTTTTCTTTGATAAGGATCTGGTAAGCCAGGCTTATAATTCCGTCACCTGAAAGCACTCCCGTACTTATGTCCCATTTTACATGTACCGTATCCTTGCCCCTTCTAAGATCGTCATTATCCATAATATCATCGTGGACGAGTGTGAAATTATGCAAAAGTTCAACAGCGAGTGCAGGATACAGTACTCTGTCCTCCGGTCCGCCGTGTTTTTGATAAAAGAGCCTGCACAGGATCGGCCGGATCCTTTTACCGCCTATATTTACGGCATATCTCATCGGTTCATACAGTCCGTCAGGACCGTCAGCCGGGAAAATATCTGCGAGCTGCCTGTTAATGATGCTTTTGTATTCTGTCATTTTATCTGAATAATTCATCTGCCTGACCGGATTAATTTTTTTTCATTATTTTCTGCTGTACCATCCTGTAGAAATTTCCTACTGTATAGTAAAGTATCAATCCTGATGAAAGATTATTGAAAAGAACTGTGAGAAAAACGGGCATAAAATATAACATCATCTTCTGATTCGGATCGCCCGAAGCAGTTTCTTTCATCTGTAAATACATGGTTGCACCCATGATTATAGGCATAAGACCCACATTTGCACCGTACAGTGGTATCTGGAAGGGAAGAGTGAACATTATTTCCGGAAGAGACAGGTCGTTTATCCAAAGTATGAACTCTGCGTTCCTGAACTCTATTGTGGCACCGAAAACAATGAACATGCCGTATAGTATAGGCATGGGAAGAAGTGTGGGGAGGCAGGCTCCAAGAGGATTTACCCCGTGCTTTTTGTACAGTTCCATAGTAGCCTGCTGTTGTTTCTGTACATCGTTTTTATACCTTTCCTTGATGATTTTCATTTCAGGCTGTATCTTTTTCATTGCCGCCTGACTCCTATAACTCTTGAGCGTAAAAGGAAGCACCAGAGTGTTCACCAGCAGCGACAGTATTATTATTACAAGCCCGTAGTTGGTGATATAATTATTCAAAAACCTTAAAGTCCAGTATATCGCAAGAGAAAAAGGTTTGACGATATCCCAACCCCAGTTCATTGTATTTTCGAATCCCATACCGTATGATCTGAATATCTGATAGTCCATCGGACCGAAATAAATCATTGCGGTGTTCACCGGTCCCTTTTCTCCAGAAAATCCGACGGTAAATCCCATTGATGTATAATGCTCTTCCACAGGTCTGCTTGACGGATGATTTCTGAAGTATGAGATATTATCTTCCTGTGAAGCTATGAACACCTCAAAATATTTTGATCTTGTCGCGCCCCAGGTAAAGTTTCCTGTAATATTCTCAGAAGCATCCTTGTATTTGAAGTTGCTTACATTGCCGTTCTGCATTACATATGTTCTTCTGTAATAATCCTCTCTGTTGAGGTTTTTTCCGTTATCAGACACTTCCGTAAACCTTATGCCGTCTTTCCAGTGGATAAAAACGCCTCCTGTTCTGTCCAGCTTAGAGTGAATCGGGGTAGTATCAACAGTCAGATCAAAAGAATATCTGTCGCTGTAAAACCTGTATGTCTTTTTAACAAGCACATCCCCTGAAGAGTCTCTGAGAACAAGTTCAAGATCAGCAGAATCATCGCTGCCTGTCAGGAATATATTTTCTCTGTCAGCTTCATAAACCACACCTGAGAGACCGGTTCCGTCCGCAAATCTGATCTCGGTACTGAGATTGCGGGTGCCGTCTTTGATAAGCTGCAGGTTTTTCGCAGGATCCGATCTGCTCTTGTAATTCTTGACCTGCCAGCTTTTTAAAGCTCCGTCTTTCGTTGAAAAAACAGCCCTGTACAGATCGGTCTCCACAAATATTTCTGATTCTTCGGGCATTGGGTAAATTTCATTCGCTGCTTCCTCTTCAAGCCCAGTAACTGAAACTTCAGAGGGAATTGTTATAGAAACATCTTCAGAAACTGTATCTTTCTGTGGAACGCTCTCTTCTTTAACAACATTATCAATATTTTCTCTTACGGGCACCAAATAAGGGTAGAAGAGAAGTATAAGTGCTATAAGAATAAATGCCAGTATAGTATTTTTATCCATCTAAATCCGTTCATTTTTAAATTTTACACTATTGAACCCGAATTTGGAAGCCCAGTATTCAGGAGGATCAAAAAAGCCCTTATTGAAAGGATTGCATCTCAATATCCGCCATACAGACAGCAAACCTCCTTTCACGATACCGTATTCATTCAATGCACAAACGGCGTAGTTCGAACACGACGGCATAAACGGACATTTACACCTTTTTGCAGGTGAGATGCATTTCTGATAAAATTTTATCAGTATGACCGGAAAGTTCTTCACTGTTGACTAACTCCATAAAATCACTTAGGGCAGTTTGATAGCTTACATTCGAATACTTTTCATTTATCGAAAAAACCATCCATATGTTTTTCGGAAAATACTTTTTGTTTGTCCTGAATATTTCCCTCATCCATCTCTTAATCTTATTTCTAAGAACAGCTTTTTTGCCCAGTTTTTTGCTCACAAGGAATGCCACTTTGCAATATTCCCCGGATGACCTCGGTAACAGAATGAGCTTTATACAACCTTTTCGAAAGGTCATACCGGTTCTGATGACAAGAGACACCTCATCCCTTTTTTTCAGGATCATACACCTTTTCAATGAGTGCTCTTTCATCAGAGGTGCCGGGCTATCTTCTGATATCGTGACTTACTGTGAGTCTTTTTCTTCCTACCTGCCTTCTTCTTGCCAGTACCTTTCTGCCGTTCTTTGTCGACATTCTTTCCCTAAAACCATGCTTGTTTATCTTTTTCCTTACTGAAGGCTGGAAAGTCCTTTTCATTTTTTTTCTCCATTTTTTATTTTAATTTATGCCTGACATGTCCTTTTCTTAAAGAGTATCGAATATAAGTTTTATTTTACTGAATTGCAAATCTTTTTTAGCGTTTCTATATTTAACGAATTTTTCATGACATATGGCATATTTAGATATATTTGCTACTGTCTTATAACCTTTTATTTGACAAGTACCAGTTTTCTTGAAAGAATGCCTTTACCGGTTTGCAGACGGTAAATATACAGGCCTGCAGAAAGACCGGACGCGTCGTACTTAATACTGTGTTGACCTTCTTTATAAATTCCTTCGGCAAGAACCGAAATTTCTTTTCCGGAAATATCGAAAACAGAAAGCCTTATATTCTCTTCAGAATTTAGCCAGAAAGAAATCCGGGTAACAGGATTGAAAGGGTTAGGGTAATTCTGATACAATTTGAAATCCGGATTTTTAATTACTTCATGTTCTGTCAGCATGCCCGTCTCTTCTCCAAAGAAATCCAAAATTATAGATCTGAAAAATTCTTTTGCCTGAATCTGATCTGCATAATACAAATGAAAATTAAGCAGGGCGGTTTTGAAATGATCTGTCTCTTTTTTCAATCCTATGGGCTTAAACTTTAATAAGGCCAGATTTGAACCTTCTTCATATTTAGAACCGTAAGTATAAATTATTTGCGAACCGTGTACCGGAATGACAGCCTCAATGCCTCTTAAAAAATATTCTCCGTTCGACGGAACTACCTTTGATGAGTCCAATCCGATACTGCCATATTCTGAAACTTGACTGAGAGCTTCGTTAAATCTTGAGATAGAGGTAAAATAAAGAGAATCTACGCCTAAATAATTCCTTGCGAAAGAATCTTCCGCAGTTCTGTGAGGGTATGCGAGATTGTTTTCGGACAGAAGACCTGTTTTATCTGAGTTAATAAGCAGTTTGCCGCCATAATCAAGATATTTTTCTATCTCGACTCTGCTCTGTCTGAAAATACTTTCGCCGAATTGGACACGCCTGGTGTTCCATACAACCATAGAGTACAGTCCCAGTTCATTTATCCTCACAGGCGTATCCTGCTCAGTAAAATAAATAACATGATCAAAATCTGAGGCAAGATAACTGAAATACTCCGAAACCATTTCTGCTGTAGGATCCGAAGCTGTACCTGTACCGTTCGGAGATTCATTCACAATAAGTATACCCTGATCAAATGTAAGCGGGAAAGCAGACACCGCCTCGCTTTTTTCGCTCTCGTTGCCATTTACATCGAAAGCAGAAATTCTGTAAAAATTCTCTATTCCGGATAAAACTTCAGTATCCTCATACTCAGTCGCCTGCTTATCAAGAGATATCTTTAAAAAATATCCTTCCCCTGCATCTTTATATATATTGTATCCGGCGATGTCAGTTTCCTGATTCGAATTCCAAAAAAGCTTTATCGCCATTTTTAATGGTTCGGCTTCAAGCCCTTCAGGTGAAAGAGGTACTGATCTCGGAACGGCCTGTTTTTCGACTATTGAGCTTTCATATCCGTTTTTCAAAAGAACTGATATTCCCGCAAAATACTCTACACCTTCCTCAAGTCCGTCGAGTATAAAACTGTTTGTTTCGCTTGTATAAAAAGTGCCGTATTGTCCTGAAGCTTCACCAAGATATATCTTGTAGCCTTCCAGATCAGCAATATCAACAGCATCCCACTGCGCCAGAAGCGAACTTCCGTCTCCCCTGTCTCTCAGCGTATAGTTTTCAGGATGATCCGGGATCTCCATAATATAGAAACCCGTCGCCATTACGGCCTTTACACTCTCATGAAAATAATCCATGTTCATGTTGGCAAGTACATCGTTGTAGCTGTGATAATAAGGATTGAAATCATATTCGAAAAACCACACCGGTTTGAATCCGTAGTGAAAGAACGCATAACTGTCTGAAGACGACTGCCATCCTGCTGTTGAAACAAGCGGAGAAAGGGATGAATAACTGTTACCGGCCGATACAGCAAGATCCCTCAGGTCGTGAGCATTGGAGTAAGGTATGACATATATAGGTGCGCCCTGAACATTTGAGCTAGTCGAATAACCTGTCATATCAACATTGATCATGGCTTTTATATCCATCCCCGAATTATGCGCCCTTGATGCATAACTGTAACTTCCCCGAAGACCGATCTCCTCGGCCGCGAAGGTTATTAGTTTCA
>SLFX01000138.1 GCA_007124045.1 Candidatus Delongbacteria bacterium
CGGTCTGGAAACAAATGTTATGGAGGGTTATTATAATCTTGGAACTCTTTATGAACATTTCGGTGACTATAAAGAAGCCGGCACTTTTTTTAAAATTTATATGGATTACGCTATCCGATCTGACGATTCCTTCCTAATAGCCAAAGCAAAATACCGAATGTCAGGATTAAATACAAGCCTTCACGATTTTGATACGGCTGAAAAACTTATAAACGAGGCTTTAGAATTATTTTCTGAAGACGGAAAGCTCTTATGGATAGGAAAATGTTATACTCAGCTCGCGTATATTCACAGATGCATGGGAAGATTCGAAAAAGCCATGGATTTTTATGACAAAAGCCTTGAAATAATGAAAAAAACCGGCGACAAGAACGGTATATCAATAGTTTTGAACAGCATGGCAGTAACATATTCATTAAGCGGTGACAATGATAAGTTCATGAAGTACACTAAAGAGAACATGAAATTATTCCGCGATCTTGGCGATAAGAACGGTCTGGCAACGGTTCTGTCAAACATCGGCATCTTTCATGGCCGTAACGGTGAGTTTCAAAAGGCGCTTGCATGCTTCAACAAATGTCTAGAGATACGCAGATCTTTAAGAGAAAAACCCGGAATAGCCTCGGCACTCTGCAATATTGCTCTCGTTTACCTTGAAAAAGGCGATTATGAAAGTTCTGTTCCGTATAATGATGAATATCTGAAAATATCCGAAGAAATGGAAGACCGTTCGCACATTGCGTGCGCGATGATTAATCGGGGCGTCATTTATAAAAACAGAGGCGATCTGGCAAACGCTCTCAAGTGTTATGATAAAGCAATTGACAATACCAGAGAGTTAGGTCTCGTATATGATCTGATTGAGTATCTGCAGCTTAAAATTGATTTGTTTATGGAAAATAACATGAGAGAAGACGCAAAACCTGCTGTCGATGAATCGCTTGAAATAGCCGAACAAATGAAAATACCCGCCGTCATTTTCAATACAAGGATTACGAGGCACAGGATATATGAGAGCGAAAACGGTCTGCTGAATATGATAACGGAAGAAGACGAAGACAGCGAGAACACAGCCGTTCTTTATCACAATCTGTACAAAATGACCAAAAAGACCGAATATAAGGAAAAAGCTTTGAATATCTACAAACTGCTCTACAGCGAAAAGGATATAAATCTGTATAGTTCAAGAATAAAAGACCTGGAGATTATCTAACCTGTGACCTGCCTCACAGCATTATTATGATCTTTGATATATATTAAGACCAAAACAATACCAATTGGAGGAGTGTATGAAAAAAATGTTGATGTTAGTGATGATGACCGCAGCTCTGGCTTTCGGTCAAATCGTCTATGTTGATCAGAACGCACCGGGCATGAACAATGGTATGGACTGGTTCAATGCCTTCACAACCCTGCAGCCCGCCATTGATGCGGCATTTCCGGGAATGCAGGTATGGGTGGCTCAGGGCACCTATCTGCCTACTTCCGACCACGGCATGATGCCGTATGATCCGCGCAATCTTCATTTCAGAATGAAGAACATGGTCGAGATCTACGGAGGATTTGCAGGATGGGAATCTTCGATAGGCCAAAGAGATATTGACGGCAACGAAACTATCCTGAGCGGAGATATCTGGATGCCGGGAGACAATTCGGACAACAGTTATCATGTTTTCTACCATCCTGAAACGATGATGCAGCCCTTGGACCCGACAGCCGTTCTCGACGGGTTTACAATCAGAGACGGAAATGCCGACGGAATGATGTTTCCCGATCAATCAAAAGGCGGCGGAATGTTCAACCATGACGCCCATCCTACTATAAGAAACTGCAGGTTTAAGGAAAACTATGCATGGATGGATGGGGGCGGAATGTATAACGAGATGAGCGACCCGATCATTGTCAGCTGCAGATTCTATGAGAATAATGCCGGTATGAACGGTGGCGGCATGGCGAACTATATGAACAGCAATCCGAATATCGCCGACAGTGATTTTTATGATAATGAAGCTCAGGAGAGCGGCGGAGGTATTATAAACTGGGATTCATCGCCGACCATAACCGCATCAAGAATTTACAATAACGAAGCTATGATGTATGGCGGTGGTCTGATGAACATGAACTCATCTCCGGTTATTGTCAATACCACTATAACCGAAAACACGGCAATGGGTCACGGCGGAGGTCACTATGAATCCGGAGCAGATCCCGGGACGGTGATGAAAAACTGCCTGATATTCGGTAATACTTCCGGTCAGGGTAATCAGGGATTTGTGGAAGGATCATCTTTGACCAAGATAAACTGCACAATAGCCGGACCGGGAGGTTATTTTATTGATTCAGGGAGCGTGACAGCCTATAATGTAATCTTAGCGCCGAGAGATCCGTCAGACCTGAGTCCTGTTCTGGAGATCTCAGGAGGCACTTATAGTATGTTCCACTCACTTTATCAAAACATGCCGGGAGACATACTTGATCATTCGGGCATCGGTTTTACTGCCGACGGCAACTGCATAACCGGAGATCCGATGTTCGCAGATTTCGACAACAATGATTTCAGACTCGTAAGCACTTCACCGTGCGTTGATACAGGGGAAAACAGCTACAATGATACTCATTTCGACATTAGAGGTGAAGATCGTGTCCAGAATGATATCATTGACATGGGCGCTTACGAATGGACAGCCGGGCTTGATCCGCTAGGTCCTGAGCCTGCAATTTACTTTGTAAAAGCGGACGCATCCGGAGACGATGACGGTTCCGACTGGGAAAATGCTTTTGTTCTTCTGCAGTCCGCTCTGACAGCTGCACAGCCAAAAGATCAGATATGGGTCGCCGCAGGAACATATTACCCGACTTCTGACCACGGATGGAGTATCGGAAGCAGAGGCAACCACTTCAGAATGAAAGAAGGTGTCGAAATATACGGCGGATTTGATGGAACGGAATCAGAACTTTCCGAACGAGATTTCAGATCGAATGAGACCATATTAAGCGGAGATATCGGGCTTCCGGGAGTAAGTTCAGACAACTCATACCATGTGATCTACAATCCGCCCGGGCACAATATTGACAAATCGTCGTTGCTTGACGGATTCACCGTAAGAGACGGTTTCGCAGACGGTTCAGACCCACGCTTCAACGGAGGAGGGATATATAATCACCATTCCGACCCGACAATCAGAAACTGTAGAGTAATATACAACACTGCAAACAACTTCGGGGGCGGGATCTACAACGACCATTCTTCACCGATGATCGTAAACACTGTAATAGCCCACAATAAAGCGGATAACGGCGGAGGTCTTTATAACTTCACATCCAGTGATCTTCTGATGGTAAACTGTCTGATCTACGATAACGAGGCAGAAAATGTGTCGTCAATGGTAAATTATGCTTCAGAAGTGACCAGAATCAGCTGTACGATCCAGGAAAAAATGCCGGTAACCAAATCAAAAGATTCAAATATAAATAACACGGGACCGTTCTCACAGTCAATAAGTAATATAAGAGATTATATCTGCGTTCTCGCCGAGCCTGACACCACAGTTGTCGAGGTCATTCTGACTGACGAATCAAGCACTCATGAATCAACTCTTTCCAGAGTGCCGGAGTTCTATTTAAATGAATTGAACTTTGTAAACAACGGTTGTATTTTCGATAATCCTATGTTCGTTGATGAAGATAATTTTGATTTCAGGCTGTTCGGAACTTCTCCGCTTATCGATGTCGGATTAAACGAATATAATGAAGAACCTTACGATATTAGAGGACAGGCGAGGATACAGGGCGGAATAATTGATATTGGTGCGTTTGAGTTCACATTAGGTATTGATCCCGAAACACTGGGAGTTCCTCAAAATCTCACAGTTACTTTTGAAGGCGATGACAGAGAGATAGAATGGAATATTGTCAATTACGCCGATTATTACAGAATTTTCAGATCGGATGACCCCTATTCGGGATTTGAAGAAATAGGAACATCCCACACGAATTCATACACAGACGAATATCCGGTGACAGGCAATAAATATTTCTACTATGTAATAGCAGTAAAAGAATAGCCTGCACCTTTTTCTGACCTCTTGTTAAGTCCCGCAAACCTGCGGGACTTTTTTTATTGACTTTAAGCTTATCTTCTTATAAATTCCGCTTTTAAAATTCACCGGAGTGTAATCATGAAACCGATCTTCATTCTCACTGCCATATTCTCACTTAACGCATTGGGGTTCTCCCCGAACATCGTAAAGGACTTCGACTGGCCGGTACCCAAAATCGAATTCGCTCCTAAAGGTTATGTCTGCTATAAAACTTCAGAACCTATTATAATTGACGGAAAAGCGGATGAAGAAGCGTGGAAGAATGCTCCCTGGACAGATTTCTTTATTGACATCGAAGGCCATCTCAAACCTGTACCCTATCATGAAACCCGCGTCAAGATGCTCTGGGACGATGAGTATATGTATTTTTTCGCCGATATGGAAGAGCCTCATCTCTGGGCTACGCTTACAGAAAGAGACGCGGTCGTATATTTTGACAACGACTTCGAGATATTCATTGACCCGACAGGCGACACTCACAACTACTACGAGGTCGAGATAAACACATTCGGCACGCTCTGGGATCTCCTTCTGACAAAACCGTACAGAGACCACGGGCACGCGGTTGACGCATGGGACATCAGGGATATCAAATATGCCCTCGACATAAGAGGGACAGTGAACGACCCTTCAGATATTGACGAAGGTTGGAGCATAGAGGTCGCCATTCCCTGGTCGGTCCTCGAAGAGTGCGCATTTCACCCGGGAACTCCGGAAGACGGGGAAATTTGGAGAGTCAATTTTTCGAGAGTGCAGTGGGAGACCGATATAATTGACGGAAAATATGTCAAAAAACCCGATACGCCCGAATATAACTGGGTGTGGTCGCCGCAGGGCCTGATAGCCATGCACTATCCCGAAATGTGGGGAAATGTCAGGTTTTCTACACAGGAACCGGGACAGGACAACAAGCCTTTGATTCTAAGCGAAACCGAAAAATCCGAGCTGAACGCCGAATGGATACTCCGCCAGCTTTATTTCGGCATGAAATACACAAGAGAGGACACAAAAGAACATCCTCAGAGCCTGAAAGAGCTTTACAGCATTCTGAAAGTGAACAATATAACAGACATTTATCCTGAGGATTTTCCATATCTCGAACCGGAAATGTCACTCTTCGGCAATTATTATATCATTAAGCTTAAATCCAATAGGGACGGAGTTAGAAGCGTATTCATCAGAGAGGACGGCAGAGTCTGGAAAGAATCAAACTAGCCATTACTGAATAAAGGGTAATTAGAATCCAATTCCGGCAATTACTTGATCAGTTTCTTCATACTTCTGTTATTCATCAGCGACTTCATCTGAGAGATCGCAATTTCGTTCAGTTTAATAAGCCTTTCCGATTGTGATATATTCTGTCTGATCAGGACCGAATTTATGCTTTCCAAATTTGAAAGTACAACGAGCTGCTCCAGGCTTGCTTCATCTCTGATATTGCACGTCTTGGCAGGATTTGACTCTCTCCATTCTTTGGCAGTTTTACCAAAAAGGGCAACATTCAGGACATCGGCCTCGTTCGCGTAAATAAACTGAACCTGATATCTTGAAACTTCCGGGGGTATAAGATTCTCCTTTACCGCATCAGTGTGAATCCTGTAATTGATCTTCGAGATAGTGCGTTGAACATTCCACTCGAGCTTTAGTCTTACATTCTCCTCTTCTTTCAAACGCTGAAATTCTTTAATTAAATATAGTTTAAATTCAACAGATATCCATGTAGCAAATTCAAAAGCGATATCTTTATATGCGTAAGTTCCTCCATACCTACCGGATTTTGATGTAATACCTATTGCACCAGTTTTTTCTATCCACTGTTTTGAAGTAAGAACAAAACTATTCAGTCCAGCCTTCATTCTAAACCCATCGAATTCGATGGGTTTAAAACCGGGATTGTTTAATTTCTCCCATATCCCCAAAAATTCAATTGTGGATCTGCTTCTTATCCAATTTTGAATAATATAATCGGTTCTGTCTGGATCTTTGCATCTAGCAATATCGGTCAGAGATATGTAATCTCCATTCATCTCAGACAAAATACTGATCTCTCTACCCTGCACCTCGATCTTTCCATTTTTCACTTTAGCCTCCTTTTA
>SLFX01000104.1 GCA_007124045.1 Candidatus Delongbacteria bacterium
TCAACGGCAACGAAAATAAAGCCTAAGATCTCTCCATCGAAAGAACCCCTTTTACATCTAAAATTTTTTTTCTCAGCTTAATATAGTGATTCAGGCTCTTTACCTTTCCGGTGAAATTCGCCGTTGCCACAGAATTCTCGGTCTTTATCTCAAGGTAGGTCATACTTACATTCAGTGAGTTCATGACCTTTATGAACTCATAAAGAAGATTCGGTCTGTCCTCGGCGGCGACTTTAAAACTGACCTGAAATTCATCACCCTTGTCGATTTCCCAGTTTACGGTAAGCAGATTGGACGGATCGGTCTGACCGATAGAGGGACAGTTTGAAAGGTGGATTGTTATAAGGCCGTCCGGGGTTGTTTCACCCACCACAGAGTCACCGGGAAGAGGATGACAGCATTTTGCATATTTCACGCTTTTGGAAGATCTTACGGAATATCCTTTTTTGTCTTCGGGTGATTTGATCCTTATTTTCTGGACAAGCTTGTCGAAAATCCCCTCTTTCCGCACTGAGCTTATTTTTCTCATGAAATGATTGGGCTTTATCTCTGCATTACCTACTGCATAATAGAAATCTTCTGAGTTTTTAAAACCGAAAGATATTAGTACGCTTTTGAGAGCATCCCGGTTTATCTTGATGTGATATTTTTCAATCTCTGCTACAAAAATATCTCTTCCGAGCTTTACTGTTCTTTCATATTCGATCTTTCTGAGATACTGTCTGATCGATGATCTTGCCCTTGGGCTCTTTGTGAACCTGAGCCAGTCGAAGCTCGGTGTCATTTTTGGCGAAGTGATGATCTCAATTACATCGCCGTTCTCTAAAATTGTTTCCAGTGGTATTACCCTGCCTGATCTTTTGGCTGCGATACAGTGATTTCCCACATTTTCATGGATCTTGTAGGCAAAATCGATCGGTGTGGAACCTGAAGGAAGGATTACGAGGTCTTTTTTCGGAGTAAAGACGAAAACCTCTCCCGAAATAAGGTTTACCTTCAGATCCTCAAGTATGTCTTTCGGGTCCTTTGCGTCAAAACTTTCCTGAAGAACATTTCTGAGCCTTAATATATATTCGTCAAGCGCATTTTCGGCCGCGCCCGCACCGTTCAGAGACTTATATCTCCAGTGTGCGGCAAGACCGAACTCTGCAAGTTCGTGCATTTTTGATGTTCTGATCTGTATTTCCACCACCTTATTATCAAAAATGACTTTTGTGTGGATCGACTGATAACCGTTATCCTTGGGCGCAGCGACATAGTCATTTATCATTCCCGGAACAGGTTTAAAAAGCTTGTGGACGACACTGAGCACTTTGTAGCAGTCGCCGTCATCGGGTATTATTATCCTCAAAGCTATTATATCAAGTATTTCTTCAAAGCTTTTCTTTCTCGTCTTCAGCTTGTTGTATATCGAATAATAGTGTTTTATCCTTCCGTTGACAGTTCCTTCAATACCGTGCGATTCAAGTTCGGAAAGGACGACGGGCGAGATCTTTTTTATGTACTGATCCATAAAATCATAAGTTTTCTCAAGCCGTGTCCTGATTATATTAAAACTTTCCGGTTCGAGTATTTCGAACGATCTGTCCTCGAACTCGTTCTTCATCTTGTACATTCCCAGCCTGTAAGCAAGCGGTGCATAGATATCGAGCGTTTCTTTTGCTATTCTTTTCTGCTTTTCGGGTCTCATATAGTGAAGAGTTCTCATGTTATGCAGCCTGTCGGCGAATTTTATCATAATTACACGAAGGTCTTTTATCATGCTTATAATCAGCTTCCTGTAATTTTCGGTCTGCTTTTCTTCAAGAGTCGGATAGTGCATCTCGCTGATCTTTGTCACTCCGTCAACAATGTCAAAGACGGTCTTTCCGAAGCGTTCTTTGATCTCTACAGGTGAAATATCCGTATCCTCAATCACATCGTGAAGAAATGCCGCCGCGATCGTCACATCGTCCACTTTCAGCTCGGAAAGTATCTCGGCTACACTGACCGGATGATCTATGTAAGGTTCTCCGCTTCGACGAAAGGATTTTTTGTGTGCCTGACGGGCGAATTCGTAAGCGTCTCTTATAAGGTCGGGATTTACACTGACACCCGATTTTGTAAGCTTTGATATAAGCAGTTCGATCCTGGCTGAAAGATCATCTGACATGATTTTTATTTCTCCGCAAGGCCGATTTCAAGTTTTCTGAGATTTTTGATCGCATTGTGTATCTCTTTTATTACATCAGAGGGAAGCAGACTTTCATCGCCGTATTTTTCAGTCGCGATCCGTGCCGCTTCCGAATGAATGTAAACAGCGGCGAGAATTGCCTTGTCCGCCGGTATTTTTCGTGCCGCGAATCCGGCAGTCATTCCCGAAAGAGCGTCACCCATTCCTCCTACGGCCATTGCCGGATTTTTGTTAACATGCAGGAGTATCTTGCCGTCCGGATGTGCGATTATGGTAGGCGTTCCTTTAAGGATTATATAGCAGTTCCACTCCACAGCTTTCTGTGCACAAAGTTCAAGTCTGTTCAGTGAAAAAAGTTCTTTTGTTGTCTGGCAGAGACGGGACATTTCGCTGTCGTGCGGCGTAAGAATGAAATTGGGGGATAATTTCTTTAAGGTATCGGGATTTTCGGCAAGTATGTTGAGTGCGTCGGCATCCAGAACCACGGGTTTTGGTCCCAGTTTATGCAGGAATTTTTTAAAAAGCTTTTTTGTTTCGGGATGGACCGAAAGTCCCGGACCGACTAGGCACGCATCGCACCATCTGTGTCCTTTTGCGAGTTCTTTTTCCGCGACCGGAGACGAAAAGCCCGGTTGAGCATAGGCCAGAGGCAGGCACATGATCTCGGGGTTCACCGATGAAATTGATGCCGAGATGTTCATTGGTATCCCGAGTTTTATAAGACCGGTACCGGATCTCAGAGCGGCAAGAGAAGACATCACCGCGGCTCCGGGCATGGATATTGAACCTGCGAGATTGAAGAGTTTTCCGTAGTCTTTTTTATCGCTCATCAGCTCTCTTTTTTTTATAATTCCGGTCGCGTCGCTTAAATCTGTCAGTATTCTGGCATCGAGTATTTCATCGTCAATTTCTGCAGGAAAACCAATATCTGCCGTTTCTACTCTGCCGGAATGCTCGTAACCGTCATTTATGAAAAGTCCGATCTTCGGGTATGCGAAGGTTACGGTAATATCCGCCTTTACAGCGATGTCGCCTGAAAAACCGGTTGTTCCGTGGATACATGAAGGTATGTCCACCGAATATATCTTTGAGCCCGAATCGTTCATCATGGCTATGATATCGAAAAAGAGCCCTTCGGGATTGCTGCTGAATCCTGTTCCGAATATTGCATCGATCAGAATAGAGCCTTTTTCAATGACCATATCTTTTGCGCTTTTGACCGAAATCACTTTTTTATAGATCTTTTCCAGTTTTAGAAGAGCTTTTTTTGATTCTTTTGAAACAGATGTTTTCGGTCCTGTAACAAAAACGGAAACATCCGCACCGGCTTCAATTAAATATCTTGCAGTGACCAAACCGTCGCCGCCGTTGTTTCCTTTACCGCAAACAACAGTAAATTTTTTTCCCGAAATGTTGCCTTCATTTCTGACAATAGAGTCAAAAACGGCTTTACCGGCATTTTCCATTAGTACAGACGCTTTGATCCGGAAATTTTTAATGACCATTTCGTCAAGCGCTTTCATGTTCTCCGCTGTTACAAGCTTTCTCATCAGAAGCTCTCCCGTATATTAGATTTTATATTTTTCTTCCAGCATTGTCTTTTATTCAATTTCAGATATAAAACGCCCGAAAAATAGGCGGTAAAAAATACGGTGCAATATAACCGCTGTTTCCGTTTTTGTCAAGATTGAATCACACTTATAACGCTTATCAGTCCGGTTAGTTTTGATACGGGCACTATTTTTTTGCTTTGAGGAAAATTTCCGTCTTTCAAATTCGCTTCTGGTACATATATTTTATCAAAGCCCAATTTTACGCACTCTTTCACTCTGGCTCCTATTCCGGAGACAGCTCTTATTTCGCCGTTAAGTCCGATCTCTCCGCAAAATACACTCCCGGCAGGCAGGGGTTTTGAGGATACAGAAGATATAAGGGACACAGCAACAGACATATCGGCGGCGGGATCGTCTATCCTGACACCTCCCGTCACATTCAAAAAAACATCGCCGGACGATATTTTAAATCCCAGAATTCTGTCGAGTACGGCTATTATTTTGCCGAGTTTTTTTATGTCATAACCCACACAGTTTCTCTGCGGAGTGCCGAAAGCGGGAGGAGCCGTGAGAGCCTGGATCTCAAGAAGCATAGGTCTGGTTCCCTCCATCGTTACGCTGACGGATGTGCCCGGCTCGGAGAGCTCTTTTGTGTTAATAAAATACATTGACGGGTCTTTTACTTCAACAAGACCGCTGTTTTCCATCTCGAATATTCCGGTTTCCCCCGAAGGTCCGAACCTGTTCTTGACAGTACGGAGTATTCTGAACCTGTGATAGCTGTCTCCCTCAAAGTAGAGTACGGTGTCCACCATATGCTCAATCATTTTCGGACCCGCGATCGCTCCGTCCTTGGTAACATGACCGATCAAAAAGAGGCGAAACGACATTTTTTTAGCAAGCATTATCATTACCGAAGCTGTGTTTTTGATCTGACCGGGTGATCCGGGAGCCGCTTCGGCGGACGGATCGAAAACCGTTTGTACAGAATCGAGAACGATCAGGTCAAAGTGCTCTTTCTCGACTGCCGCACAGATAGAGGGAAGGTCATTTTCGCAGAAGATCTTCATTGAATCTGATAAGCTGTCTGTTCTTTCCGCTCGCTGTTTTATCTGCCCTGATGATTCTTCGCCCGAAACATAAAGAGTATTAAGCCCGGTTTTGCTCATCATAGAGCAGTATTTCAGCATAAGAGTTGATTTGCCTATTCCCGGATCACCTCCTATAAGAACGGTCATACCCGGCATTGATCCTCCCCCCAGAACCCTGTCGAATTCATTTATCCCCGAAACAGTCCTTACAAGTCCGGATGCTTTGATATTTGAAAAAGTCAGCGGTACGGATCCGGAAGTCGTTCTCTGGAGGCCGGGCCTTACAGAGGCTTCTTTAAACTCCTTTAAAGATCCCCATTCGCCACATGAATGGCATTTACCTGACCAGGCTGGACTTTCATACCCACATGAACTGCAGACGAAATGTATTTTCTGTTTTTTGCTCATTTATTTCCTTTTTTATGAGAGGTCATAGTATTTTCTAAGGGTCAGTTCCGCAATGAACAATCCGGCAAGCATTAGGAAATAATATAATGTCCGCACCGGATAAGAAGTATTTTTGACATGATCTGTATATACCCCGCCCTTTTTTGATTCAAAAAAATCTTCAGCACCTGAAATGTGTATCAGTTCTCCGCCTCTTGCTTCTGCAAACCTTTTTGCTGCGAGAGTGTCTGTTCCCAGAACAGACGATTCCGGATCGTTGTCATTTACTATAAAAGAAATTATCTTTTCTATTTTATCGTCTCCCTCAGCGACTTTTATATGAGCGTCGTAAATACCCGGCTCGTTTATGGCGACAGCAGCTTCATAATTCCTGTTCCTCAAAATAAAGGGTGCGGAAAAACCGGCCTGACCGATCTCGATCGAAGCCTGTGCACCTGTCACCGGGTGTAAATTATCGTCCAGTATTCTTCCGGAAAAAACCGCGGTTTCGCCTGCAACGAATTCATTTTTTGGAAGTGAAATAAGTATCCTATCTCTTGACCTGTCGAGAGATGCCTGGTCGATAATATTGAGAATAAAGGACTCGAACATATTTCCGGGATCGTTCAGAGCAGTTTTCCAGAAGGAAGAAAAATTGGCTATCATAATGTTGGATCCTTCGGTACTCTTCTGATAAAGCGGGCTTGATGCGTGCGGTCCTTTCGAAAAACCGGCGAGTGGAGCGAAAATTTCATTTGCCGGCGTGAATGCAGAATTGAATTTTACCGGCGGAAGAGCCGAAAGGTCGATCCGGACGGTGTTCCTCACAAAAAGATATGCACCCGTTCCGTCATCAGATTTTGTTATAACGGCTTCTGACGGAATATAGGGCATTCGCCCGATCCCGGTGCCTGTAATTTTTCCAAGGAGTGCCGTGTCCGTTCCGGGTCCGGTAAAATGAAGAGAAGCATCGAACGAACTTATGATATTTGCCAGTTCGGGATCGTTTTCTTCAAACATACCTATGGTAATAAGTGCCCTGTAATTCATTTCTCCTGACATGTCTCCGGTATCTCTGATGAAAAAGGTGTCAAAACGATAACCGTTTTCTGAGAGCATTTTCTCCAGAAAAGCGAGGTCAAGTGAATTGTTGCGTGCCAGAATGGCCAGTTTTCCTGCCTGTCCCGCCTTTCTCTGATAAGCTGTTCTGGTGTTATTATGAAGATTTCTTTCCTCAAAGGGAGCTTCGACCGAAAATTTTGTTTCTCTGTACTCATGCTCCGGTGGGGGCAGGCTTATTTTATGCGATGAAAATGTTCCCGGTTGAGGAACCGGCGCCTTAAGTGATTTTATCAATCTGTCTCCGGATGTGATTTTTATTGTCATATCACCCCGGTAGCCTTCACCGGAATATCCCACTGTAAGATCAAATTCAGAACTCTTATCAGACGGAACAGTTTCGTTATAGTAAAGATTTTCAATAAAAAGGTCGGGACTTTTTTTTCTTACGGAAGGATAAATAATATTCACCGGGACACCGGGCCTTAAAGATATGTCGGAAGCGTCTGTAAAATTCGCATCGGTTATAATTGTGACCGAAGCTGCCGACCTTTCCTGCCCGAATGCTTCTATGATCTCTTTCATGCCGGGAGTTGAAATATAAGTGAACCTGTCGGAAAAATCGAGTTCTGAAAGTTCATCAAAAGTACGGGTTCTTTCACCGAAAAGGTATGTCACAATACCTGGCTGACCGATCAGTTTCTCCGCGGTGTTTTTAAAACTTATACTGTCACCGGGATCGTTGAGCGCAACAGATCTTGAATTGTCAATTAGTACAAGATGGGTAAGGTTTTTTTCTTCATCGTATGTTCGGATAACTACGGGATCGAATATCATAAATACAAAGAGCGAGAGAAACAAAAACTTTAAGAAAAATAGCAGTTTTGCAACTTTCAGACTTCGCGGCCTGTCTGCAGAGTAGTACATTCTGACTAAATAAAAACAGAGTAACAGAGCCGCTGCAAGAACGGAAATGTGGTATTTTATCTCAAATGTCATTTTGCATTGACGGGTAATTAATCATCCAGGAAATCAAATCCTCTGCTGATCTTTTTTTCACCGCCATTTTCTTTATCTTCACCCGGCTTATCTTCCGGAGTTTTTGAGATACCGGGTTTTTTCAACCCTTCAGGCTTTTTCAGAACCCTTTTGCTTTCGGGAGGTGTTTCATCATGATCCTGCGGGAACTCGAATTTCTCAAGGAGTATCATCATGATCTCCTCAATGGATTTATCTATGTTCTGACCTTTTAATTCTACTTTGACAAGTGTTGCCACATCGTCGAAAAAGGTCTCGTATTTTTCATATAAACTGCCTTTACCGGACTTAATAAGAAGAAGCGCGAGAATTATTATGACGATAACGAGAACGATTATAACAGCGATTGAAAGGATTCCGAATCCTCCCCCTCCGGTGTCATCTTCTGAATCGTAGTGGGCGATACCTCCGTATATGTCCTGTTCAGCTTGCGGGTCGCCGTACATCTCGTCCTCAGGTTCCTCATCTGTCAATTCCTCCTCGGTTTCAACAAAAGAAGTGAAACCGGAAGCGTTCACGAATATTGTCAGTTCGGATATGTTGCCGTCCTGTACCCTGCGGTTAAAATAGGCTTCTCCTCTTCTGTTTTCCATGTGCCTCAGGCTTACCTCTATCTCGTTTATGCCCTGATCGATACTGAAAGTGTCCCCTTCCCCAACAGCGATAAGTCCGTTCGGATCGTCAAGATTCACATTTCGTATAGCTCTGAGTGCCTCCACAGTGACTTTGGCTGTCATTTTATCGGGAGTGAAATCGAGTCTGACAAAATCAGTTCTGACTGAATCTTCCGACAAAAACATCATCTCGGGTTTATACACTGCCGAAACAGTAAGATTTTCCCTTTTTCCGATATTTATTTTGATGAAGGGGAAAGAAGCGCGGTAGGTCTTTCCCTCTTCAAGCTCGGAAATATCCATCGTTCTTATATCGAAAATAAGCTCTATACCGCCGGCATCATCAGTTTTTCTCAGAACGAAAGGCTTTCTTATTTCTGAACTGTAATCGTATGTTTCAGCGTTGAGAAGATGCAGTCTTATAACTCCGTATTCCCCCTCCCTGAAATTATAGTGGGATCTTTTGGAAAAGTCCAGTTCCTGCCGGGCGTTGAGGAAGGTGACAACCAGCAGTAATAAAGATGTTACAAAAAATTTCAGAGAACCCATGGTATATACCTCCAGATCATTTTTACATTATGTCGGACGGATCAACATCTGTTTCCGTTCTTACTGACGAAGAGGCCGGTATTTTTTCAAGCACTCTGCCGATCAGTCCGGCGGCTCTTCTTTTTTCTCTGCCGGTAATTATAACCGATTTTATCAGAATATACAACCGAAATCTGTTATCAACTTTATGGATCATTTTTTCAACAGGCCTGTAAATAATGCATCCTTCCGAACCGGAGATCAGCTCTTCATAAAGTTTTTCGGAATATGCTTTAAGTTCGCCCTGCTTTTTTGACGACATTGTTATTTTTACCAGAGAAGCGAAAGGCGGATATGAGGTCAATTCTCTTACAGCCAGTTCTTCGGTTATGAATTTTTTGTAGTCATGTGATTTCGCATGCTGCACGATCCTGTTTTCCGGATCGAATGTCTGCACCGCAACAACTCCTTTTATACTTCTTCTGCCTGCTCTTCCTGAAACCTGCTCCAGAAGCTGAAATGCTCTTTCGTCCGATCTGAAATCGGGGAATGTCATTTCTCCGTCCAGACTGAGAACACAGACGGCTGAGACATCATGGAAATCATGCCCTTTAGCGATCATTTTCGTTCCGACAAGAATAGCCGCACCTTCCTCTGCAAAGGATTCGAGTATGATCCTGTGACCGTCTTTTTTTCTGGTGGTATCGTAGTCCATCCTAATTACAGGTACTGACGGAAAAAGTCTTTTGAGTTCCGCTTCCGCCTGTTCGACCCCCGCTCCAAAAAAGCTTATGTTCTCACCTCCGCATTCATCGCACAGATCTCTTCCTTTTTCGTAGTAACCGCAATGATGACAGATCAGTTGTTTTTTTGAAAGGTGAAATGTCATGGGTACAGAACAGTTCTTGCATTCAGCAGTGTAACCGCATGAATTACAGACCAGTCTGGGCGCATACCCTCTCCGGTTCAGAAGAACCATTGCCTTCCTGCCCTGAGACAGTTCTCCGGAGAGTATTTTCAGAGAAGCCGGTTCGATCAGTGTTCCGGGTGTTATCTTTTTAACAATAATCATTTCCGGCATAACCGCACCGCCGTGTCTCCGCGTCAGTTCAAGCAGTCGGTACTTACCGGAAACCGCGTTATGCCAGCTTTCGGCTGAAGGTGTTGCGGACCCGAGCACGACAGGGATGTTTTCTATATACCCTCTCATAACGGCACTGTTCCTGGCACAGTACCGCGGTCTTTTTTCACTCTGCTTGTAAGACTGATCGTGTTCCTCGTCAACTATAATAACACCGATGTTCTTAAGCGGCGCGAATATGGCAGAACGGGGACCTATGACCACAGAATATTTTCCTTCTTTCAGGTCATTCCAGACATTAAACCTTTCGCGATCCGACATCCTGCTGTGAAGTAGTGCAATTTTATCGCCGAGGTATTTTCTGAAACTACTGACTGTCTGGCCTGTAAGGGATATTTCGGGAACAAGCATAAGGGCTGTTTTTCCCGATCTGATCATTTCAGAAACAACGGCGATGTACACCATCGTCTTTCCGCTTCCTGTTACGCCGTGAAGCAGGAATGAGGAATGTTTTTTTGAAGCAGATGCGGAAAGTATTTCTTCACAGCATTTCTGCTGTTCAGAATTGAGCCGGAAGTTCTCTGGATCTGATAAAGTTACATTTTTGCAGGTCTTTTTCGAACTCCGGCTTTTCGTCAGCTCATTATTTTCGTATGATTCTTCGATAATGCCCTGCTTTTTCAATGCACTTAACAGCTTAACCGAATTTTTTCCAAACGCTTTGTCAAAGTCTGATTTTGAAAACGGCGAGAAAGCTGACGCAAAACCGGCAGCCTCGATCTCTTCTTTCTTCGTAAGCGTTTCTATATCCTTACCGGGTACAAAACTGTAGGTTTTACGGCCCTTCGAAGACATTACAGGGGGTAAAGCGATCTTGAGAACTTCTCCCAAGCCGCACAAATAGTAATCTGACACCCAGCGGCAGAATTTAAGCATTTCCTGCGAAAAAACAGGTTCCGGATCGGTAACAGCGATAATATCCAAATGGTTTTCCGCATCGGAAAGATCGGTAACGGAAGTTATATAACCCTGTATTTTTCTTCCTGAAAAGCTCACTACGGCTCTTTTACCTGTCAAATCCGACTGATCAATACTGTCCGGTATAGTGTAGGTAAACTCTTTTCTTAATGGGACAGGGAGTGCTATATTTACGAATTTTTTCATAATTACCCGTGTTTTGTGGAAATGAAATAAAAAGGAAATAACAGCAATAATCAACCGGAATATCGGGTTTTTGATAAATAATAGTAAAATTATGGTAATTTTGTATTTGCAAAAGAAAAGATTTAACCTTATTTTATGCACTTAAGACCGTTAGTGTTTCATTGCGGACGAAAAGATGGTGTAAAGGGAGATGATATATGAGCACACCGAGAAGTACATACAGGTTTGGACTCTACGGAAGATGTCCATCATGTAAAGATATCTCAAAAGAAGTTTGTGAAGGATGCGGCGCAACTGAAGCTTTTACCGATTCGGTTAAGCCGGGAATTGTTATCTGTACCGAATGCGGCCTTGAACACAGCGTAATGTGTTCAAAACCGGGATGTTCCAATCAGATCAAAAATCTCAGAACTCCAAAGAATACTGACGAAAAGGCAAGGATCGACGAGTATATTTACCGAAAGCAGAATAAGGACCTTGATAAGAGAGTCTATACAATAAAAGAAACGCCTAAGGTCAAGGTAGTTAAAGAAGTTTCAGTTCCTAAAACGGAAGTGGAGAAGAATGAAAAAGCTAAACAGAGCATTATTAACCTTGATTCCGAGATAGATATAGAGCTTGTTGATGCTTCAGACACAGGTCCGGCAAAAGTTTCGCCTCCTGCAGATAAAGCACCTTTGGAAAAAGAAGAAGTCTTACCTTCCGATGAGGGTGAGATATCGCTGAAAGATGAAGCTGAAAAGCACGATATAGGATCAGATCCGGTATCTTCAGAGCCTTCTGTGGAGGAAAAGCAGGAACTGGAAAAAATAAAAAGTTTCTGGAAAACGAAAGAACTTGCCGCCAAAGAAGAAAAGAAAGAAGAGGAGCGGAGGATCGTCAATCAGTTCTATGACGAACAGGAAGATGATGTACTCGACAAGAAAATAAATTTTGAAAATGTTTACAATGAAACGGTTTATTTTGACTGCAAATCCTGCGGTACGGAAGAGCAGAAAATAGATTGTGACAAATGCGGACAGAGTTCCCAGTTCTCCCTGAACTACGATGCCTTAAGCTGCAAATGTGGTAACGAGATAAAGGTAAGAACATGTCCTGTTTGCGGCGCAAAACACGGACACAGCGATTTTTATCTGGTTTCAGACGGCATCAAATGGCAGTATTCAAAATCAAAAAGCTATTATAACTACAGAAAAGGCAGGATGCTGGTTTTTTCCACATGTCCGACATGCAATGTTTTCTCAGTTGAAAAATGCCGGGTTTGCGGAAGCAAGGTTAATTTCGGCATACCCAATAAAAATAATGAAGTTTACTGCAAGAACTGCGGTACAATAAATCAGTTTACCTGCGATAACCGCAACTGCGATGACACTGTCAAAATGCTTAAGAATCCCAATTCTATTGAACAGAAGCTTGAATGGCTTAACGATGTTATGAACTTCAGGAATAAGGTCGCACAAACTAAAGTTAAGTATTCTGAAGCCCAGGGTAAAAAGGAGAAGGTTAAAGTTGCTTCATCCAGCTATGAGATATCCATAGGAGGCGACTCTACCCCCGATTTTACTAATTCATTTATTGATGAGTTCGATAATAAAACCAAGGAAATTATCACATCATCCTTCATTAGTGAGGTAGAGAATGAAGTGAATCAGAGGAAAAAGCTTCAGGAAGAACTTAAAAGTTTCAACAAAGCACATTCTCCTTCAGATAAAGCTTCATTTGCATCTCCCGCAGGAGCTTCGAAGAATAATGATGACGATGACGACGGTGACTCTCAGGAAATTGACTTCGATGATTCGGCAAAAGGTCTGACATTTTATGTAATAATTGCTGCGATAATTATTATGGTCGCTGTAGGCGGGTGGTGGGCATTTTCCGCTTTAACAGATGACGGGGAAACAGACACCATGACGGTTATAGCACAGGATCCCGTGACACCGGATCCGGAAGAGCCGGCTCAGGTTCCGGAGGAACAGATAATTCCAGAACCCGTTGAATGACGGTCATTATGAACAGTATTCAGTAGATTTTACTTCATATATCCGATCCAAAAAACTATTCACACCAAAAGCTGATTTAAGGGCTTCCGGTATTTTTGCCTAAAAAATCCATAAATCCCTAAAGGGACGATGTCTTTTTCTTAACGGCAAAAATCACTCACGCCTTTATCTTAAATCACTTTACGGCATTCATATTTTTTTTGGATCGGGGGAATACCGGGAGAACACAGCGCCGGTCTCAAGGCGGTTGCCGTTGAGAAAATCCTTAACACCCGTAACCGGTTTCGATTCGGGCTGGATCGTTTTTATTATCAGAGACCCCATTCCACATGCAACAGTGATAGTGCCTTCTTTCCTGTCTGTCCCAATGACCGTTCCTGGAGATGTGCTCTGTCCGCCGCTTTCGAAATCCGCTGCAATTATCTTGATGCGCCTGCCCTCAAGTGTAGTGAAGGCTCCGGGTTTAGGTGCAAGTCCCCTGATCCTGTTGCGGATATGTTCTGCGCTCAGGTTCCAGTCAATGACGAGGTCATCAGGCAGGATCTTAGGCGCGGAGGGAAATTTTCCCTCTTGCTGCGGTCTCGCGGAATAATTTCCGTCGAAAATATTTCTGACACAGTCAGACAGGAGCTTTGCTCCTTTTACGGCGAGCTTATCGTACAGGGTTCCGTAATTGTCATCGTAGCCGATCGTCACAGTCTCAGACGAAATTATGTTGCCGGTATCAACACCCCTGTTCAGAAAAAAGACTGTGGCACCTGTCTCTTTTTCGCCGTTGAAAAGGGCATGATTGATCGGCGCAGCCCCCCTGTAACGGGGAAGAAGCGAAGCGTGTAGATTGATTGACCCGATAGGAGGTATCTTCAGTACTTTTGAGGGAAGTATCCTGAAAGCGACGACGACAAAAAGATCTGCACAGTAATTCTCCAAAGCTGATAAAAACTCAGGGTCTTTCATCTTTTCAGGCTGTAGTACGGGCAGGTTGAGTTCCAGAGCAGCTGCCTTGACCGGAGTGAAGCTGACCTTTTTTCCGCGACCTCTCTGTTTATCAGGCTGTGTTACAACGGCTTTGATCTCAAATCCGGCCTTATGGAGAGATAAAAGCGAAGGAACTGCAAAATCAGGCGTTCCCATAAATATTATTGATCTTTTGTTCAAATCTATCCTATATCTTCAGTACCGTCTTTAGTAATTTTGAGGATCTTGCCTTCAGCCTCAGTCAGTTGTTTTCTGCAGAATCCGATCAGTTTTTTTCCCTCCTCGTACATTTCAAAAGTTTTATCGAGAGGGGTTTCGCCCGATTCAAGTCTCTGCATGATATCTGTAAGTTTTTTTATAGCATCTTCGTATTTCATATCTTTCATTATATTATTTCTCCTTTTCGATAGAGATTGAAAGCTCTTTCAGCTGTTCGGGCGATACATCTGAAGGTGCGTCCATCATAAGACAGCTCTGAGACTTTGTTTTTGGAAATGCAATAACATCTCGAATTGTCTCTTCATGACACATTAACATTATCATTCTGTCTAATCCGTGAGCAATTCCTCCATGAGGAGGCGCACCAAACTTGAAGGAATTAAGCATGGCTCCGAATTTAGACTCGTATTCTTCTTTCGGCATTCCAAGTATCGAAAATACTTTTTCCTGAACTGCACTGTCATGTATCCTGATACTCCCAGATGAAAGTTCAACACCGTTCAAAACCAGATCATACAACTGACCTAGAATATTTTTTAAATTTTCACCTCTCTTCAAATCTTCTAAAAATTCCGGTTTAGGCATCGTGAACATATGGTGCATAGCCTCCCATCTTTCATCCTCTTCGTTATAGGCAAAAAGCGGGAAATCCGTTATCCAGCAGAACCTGAATTCGTCCGGGTCGTAAAGCTTCAGCTCATGGGCGATCTTTATCCTTACCGCTCCGAGCACCTTATTGGCCATTTCTTCCTTGCCTGCGCCGAAGAATATCAGTCCGTCATTTTCCAGTCCTGAAATCTTAATGATCGCTTCAGCTTCCCCGGCTGACAGAAATTTCGATATGCCGCCGTCAAGTTTTCCGCAGGTATATTTTACGAAGGCCAGTCCTTTTGCTCCAAGATGTTTAGCATAGTCCTCGTAAACGGCGATCTGTTTTCTGCTGTAATTCTCCAAACCTTCGACCGCCAGAAATTTTACGCACTCGGCACCGGAAAATACCTGAAATCCGGAATTTCTTGTAACAGAGGTAATGTCCTTAAGCTTAAGACCGTAGCGAAGATCCGGTTTGTCCACTCCGTAATCGTCCATGGCTTCCTTATATGTAAGCCTTTCAAACGGAGTTTTGAGTTCGATTCCTACAGCTTTTTTGAACAGGTCTTCAAACATTCCCTCGGTCATTTCGAATATTTCATCCTGAGTAACAAAACTCTGCTCAATATCTACCTGAGTGAATTCAGGCTGACGGTCACCTCTTGCATCTTCGTCCCTATAACATCGTGCTATCTGAAAATACTTATCCTGTCCCGCGACCATAAGAAGCTGCTTGTAAACTTGAGGGCTTTGTGGCAACGCAAAAAAAGTGCCCGGGAAAATACGGCAGGGAACAAGATAATCCCTCGCGCCCTCAGGCGTACTTTTACTGAAAGTCGGTGTTTCGATTTCGATAAAACCTTTACCGGACAGATAATTTCTAACCGCCAGCATAACTTTATGTCTCACAAGAAGGTTTTCTGTCATCTTTGCGCTTCTAAGGTCAATATAGCGGTACTGAAGCCTCAGATCCTCTTTGGCATCGCTTTTTCCGTCGAGAAAATTGAAGGGCGGGGTCTTCGAAGCGTTTTCTATTAATATATTATCGGCCGCTATCTCGATTTCACCCGTAGCGAGATTTTTATTCGGGTCAGGTTTAACTCTGACAGTTCCCGAAACACTAACAACGAATTCATTTCTGCATCTGTTTGCCTTTTCCATGATGTTTTCATCAAGGTTGTTCGGATCGAATATCACCTGCGTGATTCCGTTTCTGTCCCTCAGGTCGAAAAATACAAGCCCTCCGAGGTTTCTGTATTTATGTATCCATCCTGAAAGTATGACATTCTTACCCTCATCGGTCTTTCTTAATTCACCGCAGTTGTTGGTTCTCTTCATTTTTTTGTTTTCCGTCCGGTTAATTTCAACAGAACGCAATTTAAGAATATTAGCGCCTTTTATCAATACAATTGTTCTCAGATATTTGTTTAAAAAAATGGCAAATAAAATCTTGACAATTGAATAAAAACGCGTTAACTTAAGACCCTCTGTCCAAGCCTGCTCAATGCAGGTTTGATAATGCCTGACCGAGTCAGTGCCCGGAGATGAAAGAAAAGGTTAAATGATAAAAAATCGGAGGAAAAAATGACGGAATATTTTGTAAAAGGCGGACCCTTTATGTGGCCAATCCTGATACTCTTCATTATAGGTATCATAATCAGCCTTTACAAACTCTTCGCCCTTATGGGAACCGCAAAGAACGCCGGTCAGCTTATGGCGGATGTGAAAAAAGCTCTTGCGACACAGGGTGTTGACGGCGCGATCAAGCTCGTTCAGGGCGGAAAACCGATCGAAGAGCTGATCGGTACAGGACTGAAAAATGTAAAGTACGGTATCGAAAATGTCGAAAAATCTCTCGTCAATGAAGGCGGGATCCAGAACACTTATATGTGGGGCGGAATGGTATGGTTGTCGGCAGTTATCGCCACTGCTCCCATGTTGGGATTCCTTGGAACTGTATGGGGTATGGTAGGAGCGATGGACGCGATCGCCGCTGCGAACGATATTTCTCCTTCTATTGTTGCGGGCGGTATCTCCCAAGCTCTTTTAACTACAGCTTTCGGACTCGTTGTAGCGATAATAATTCAGATTTTCCAGAATGTTTTCCAGGCTATAATTGACAAAAGAGTTCTCGACATGGAAGAGACCAGTGTAGCTCTTGTTGAAACTTTTGTTGAAATGCAAACAAAATAAAGTGGGATTAAAATGTTAAAAAAGCCGCAAAGAAAGCTTGGAGATTTCAACGCATCCTCTATGGCGGACATCACTTTCCTTTTGCTTGTGTTCTTCCTTGTTACTACTACTGTTTCCACTGACAGGGGTATCCTGTTCGTTCTTCCGCCTACAGCAGATGAGGTTACACCCACGAGAGTCAGAGGAGTTGTTAACATATTTCTGAATGACGAAAATCAGGTTCTGATGGGACAGCGCGGCAGAGAGGAAGAGGTTGCGATGCCGCAAATAAGGAACAGACTGACCATGCTGCAGAGAGAAATAGCTTCCCAGGGAGATTCCATTATTGTTTCAATTAAGGCGACTCCGGGATCTACTTACAGATATTATGTTGATATACTTGATCAGGTAAAGCTTGCCAGGATCCAGAGGATATCACTGGCACCGTAAATATAAAACAGGCAGGAACATTATGATTGGAAATAAAAAAGAACCGGTAGAAGGAAAAATATCTACGGCATCAATGCCGGACATTATTTTCATGCTTCTGATCTTCTTCATGGTAAGTACTGTGTTCCGCGAATTCAGAGGGCTGCCGGTCAGGATACCTTCAGCGGTCAGTTCTGAAAGAATAGACGGAAAAAGGAACATAGCCCACTGTTATGTTGATGTAAACGACAGGATAAGCATAGATGATAAGCTTATGACCCCGCGAGAGGTGACAAGCATAATGTATCTTAAAAGGATGGCAAACCCCAGGATCATAGTTTCTATGAAAATAGACGAAAACTGTAAATACGAGATCGTGGACAGAGTCCACAAAGCACTTCAGGAAGCTGATGCACGGAGGATCGTATATGCCACACTTACAAAGGAATAAGTACCAAACAACGAAGAAGAACGGAGTTTAAAGATGGCTCATAAAGTAGGGCAGTTAGCAGAGAAGGAATCAAAACTTACCGATATAATGACCGTTATCGTATTCCTGGGCCTCACTTTCATATTCGCGACTTTTCATACATTCGACACCGATATAAAGTTCGACATGTCGGCGGCCGATGAGATCCAGATCGAGCAGGTCGAAGTGACCGAACAGGTACAGAGAACAGCCAGACCGGCAGTTGTAAGAATCCCTATATCGGTTGAAGATGAAGAGGAGATCGAAGAGGATATTGAACTTGAGATAGAACTGGCGACATTCGATATCAGGTCGGAGCCGCCGCCGCCGCCGCCGCCGCCATCGGTCAGCGAAGAAGAGATTTTTGATTTCTTCGCCATCCAGGAGAGGCCGGAGATGCTTCCGGGTTATGCGGCAAAAGTACAGCAGTATATTGTAAGTAACTATCCTACACTTGCAAGGCGAAGCGGAGTTTCAGGCAGTGTCATCGTCAGGTTCATTTGTTCTCCCGAAGGCATCCCCACGGACATAACCGTGGTAAGGGAGCAGCCCAGGGACATGGGGTTCGGGAAGGTGGCCGTAGGGGCGATCGAACAGGCGAGATTCAAACCGGGTATGCAGAGAGACAGGCCCGTGTCTGTCAGGATGCAACAGAGGATAGTGTTTAATACATCCGCCAGATAGACATCAAATAATTTGATCAGGGCCTGCAAGACAGGCCTTTTTCATTATTATCAGGGAGAATAATAAAATGAATATACTCGTTATCGGCTCAGGCGGAAGAGAGCATGCCATTATAGACAAACTTAGCGAATCTGAACTGACCGGCATCATGTACTGTGCGCCCGGAAATGCGGGAACGGGAATAGCTGCAACTAATGTTGATCTGAATATAAGCGATCATGCAGAGCTTATCCGTTTCGCAAAGGAAAAAAATATAGGCCTTACGATTGTTGGTCCGGAGCAGCCTTTGACTGACGGTATTGCAGACAGTTTTAATGAAGCGGGCATTTTAATATTCGGTCCCGTAAAAGCTGCTGCAGAGATAGAGTCAAGCAAGGCATTTTCAAAAGATCTTATGAGAAAATATAGTATCCCCACAGCAGATTACAGAATATTTACGGATCATCAGAGTGCAGATTCCTATGTTCTTTCAGTAGATCATCCTGTTGTCGTCAAAGCCAGCGGGCTTGCCGCCGGAAAAGGAGCTGTAATATGCTCATCAGTTTCTGAAAGCCGCTCTGTTCTTAAAGAAATGATGCTGGATAAATGTTTCGGTGAGGCTGGGGAAACAGTAGTTGTTGAAGAGTATCTCAAAGGGGAAGAGGCATCAGTATTCGCTGTATGTGACGGTAAAAATTTTAAAATACTCGCGCCCGCACAGGATCACAAGGCGGCTTATGACGCTGACAGGGGGCCGAACACAGGGGGTATGGGAGCTTATGCGCCCGCACCTGTAGTGGATCCCGGTATGATGGAAAGGATTGCAAAAGATATTATAGCACCTACAGTTGATGCAATGAGAGCTGAGGGTAGAGAATTTAAAGGTGTTCTTTTTACCGGCCTGATGATCACATCGTCCGGTCCAAAAGTAATTGAGTACAACTGCAGGTTCGGAGATCCCGAGACCCAGGTGATACTTCCTCTTCTTGATGCCGACCTTGCAGACATTCTGTTCAAAGCGGCGGGAGAAGGTTTTCCCGAAAGCGGTGTACTTCCTGTCAAAAACATGCATTGCCTGAGCCTGGTTCTGGCATCGGGAGGATATCCGGGAAGTTACAGGAAAGGATTAGTCATAACCGGAATTGAGGATGCCGTTTCTTCCGATGCGGATACAAAGATCATTCACGCCGGAACGGCTGTCAGGGACGGTTCTCTGGTCAGTTCCGGAGGCAGAGTACTGAATGTAGTATCTCTTGCATATGATCTTAAACAGGCCAAAGAGAAGTCGTACAGAGCTGCCGGAAAAATACACTTCGACGGTAAATACTGCAGGAGTGATATCGGAGACAAAGGAATTAAGTACTATGGCTAAAAAAACAGCCAGGCTTTCAATCGAAGGAACCTATTGCGGAGCATGTACTTACGCGATCGAGCACGCGGGAAGAAAACTTTTCGGTGTATCCGATGTTTTTGTGGATATAGCAAAAAAAGAGATTACCGTGGAGTATGAAGGTGACGGTGCTGTATTGAACAGAATCATTGAAATGGTCGGCAGTTTAGGCCATAAGGCATTTCTGATCACCCCTGATTAAATGGAGTTCAAACCAGTTAATGAGTGA
>SLFX01000153.1 GCA_007124045.1 Candidatus Delongbacteria bacterium
CACAGCATGGCTATGGATATCGGGCTGTTGTATCAGACGGATTACGATCTGGATATCGGGCTTACAATTACCAACATAGGCCCCAAAATATCATATATTGACTATGAACAGGCCGATCCGCTTCCGACAAATCTTAGATTCGGTCTGGCTTATTACCTTTTCTACGATGACTATAATTCGCTGGTTCTTACGAGCGATGCGACAAAACTTCTTGTAAAAAGAGGAAAAGATCTTACAGGGAACGGCAAAATCGAAACCAGCGACGAATGGAATCATACAGATCCTATATGGAAAGCTTTATTTACATCATGGACAGACGATGACGGTGTTAAGGATGTGATATACGGTTTCGGGGCAGAATACTGGTATAACAGAATGGTCGGTCTCAGAATGGGATTCTGGAATGATCCTATGGGTAAGATCAGCGCCACAACATACGGTGTGAGCCTGAGGTACGATTCTTATATATTCGATTTTTCATATCTTGACGCCGGAGAAGGCCATCCACTTACGGACACTATGAGATTTTCAATAAATATCGGTTTTTGACCCGGCAGTCTGAATGAGTTTAATCCTGTCAATATACACAGCTTTTGTCCTGACAGCGGGATCAATGGTGTTTTCGCCGCTTAATTTTGGTGTATCCTCTCCCGTTTCGGATACCAGGCACAGGCAGGTACCTGATACGCTCAGGGTCCTTGCCGTAATGGTGGAGTTTCAGGAAGATGACCTTTTCGGAACCACAGGTAACGGAAAATTCAATTCAGATGAATATCCTGATACACTCAGAATAGACGGCAAGCCCAGAGACAGGGCATATTTTGAAGATCAGCTACAGTTCGTCAGCAATTATTTTTCATCACAATCGGGCGGTAAAATATATTTTGAATCGACGGATGTTCTTGACACCGTTTTCACTGTCCCTTATCCAATGTGGTACTACAACCCGAACAGCGGCAGGGAAATTCTTGAAAACAGGCTTTACGAACTCTACCTCCATTCATGGTCAGAAGTCAAAGACAGATATCCTTCAGGTTTCGATGAAGACTACAATACTTTTGTGATCTTTCATGCGGGATCGGGACAGGAGTTCAGTCCGGGGTATGATGAGACACCTTTCGACATACCCTCGGTATATCTACCCGAAACCTTTATTGGTAACAGAGGAGCGGTATCTTTAGGATCTTCAGTCATATACAATACTATTATACTTCCCGAATGCCAGTGGCAGAGACTGGAAGGAAACTGGTATCATGCCGGTATGGGCGGTGTGGCCTCTCTGATGTTCGCCCACAGGCTCGGAATGCCCAACCTTTATTCATCCGTTGACGGAAGAAGCGGTATCGGCAGGTTCGGTCTTATGGATCAGGGATCAGCCAATTTTTCGGGAATGGTGCCTGCAGGAGTATCAGAATGGATAAAAGAGCTCAAAGGCTGGGCGGATGTCAAAAATATAACAGAAACGACACAGGAAGACATACCTGTTTCAGCAGGATCTTCACTATACAGAATAGATCTCAATGCGGATGAGTATCTTCTTATCGGAAACAGGACAGCCGTTAATCCCAGCCTCAGGGAGGGAAATGAGATATTCGGCTATGACAGGGACGAAAGAAGGATAAGGTTCTATTATGATGAATTCGGAAGACAGAGGAGCGAGGTCATTGATGAAGGTTTTATCACACCGGTAAGAATAGACGATGACGATTTTGATTTCGGAATACCTGCGAGAGGTATTCTGGTATGGCATGTTGATAAAAGACTGACTACACCCGAGCGTATAGCTTCAAATTCTGTCAATGACGATTCTGAAAACAGGGGGGTCTATATACAGGAGGCTGACGGATCTTTTGATATAGGAAAGGATTACTGGCTGTTCGACGCCGGCTACGGAACAGAGCTCGGTTGGGAATATGATGCTTTTTTCAGAAATAATGAGATATGGCTGAATTATGCGAATAACGGTCTGCCTTCGGTGGAGTTCAGTTCAAGATCATATCCTAGTTCAGATACTAACGGCGGAATTAAGACAGGAGTGAAACTCCACGGCTTTTCTGACCGCGGAAGAGAGATGTTCTTTTCCTATTCCCATGAGGAGCCTGACAGATATTTTTCGCTCGATCCGGGACTGGGGAAATCGTCATACCTGCCTTTTTATTCAGAAGACGGTGATCTGTATCATTTTTTTATAAATTCTTCAGGGGAGTACAGAATACATTCTTCAGTTTCAGAGACCGTTGAGTTTTCTGGTTCAGTCCCGCATAGTATTACTGAAGATATACCTCCTTTCCGTTTTGGGGACAGAATCTTCGTAACGGCATCGGACTCACTTACCGTATTAAGCTTAGGGACGGATGGAGAAATGAAAGATGTGATTTTTTCAGATTCTAAGATAACATCTTTTCCTGTAAACGGACTCATTCCCACGCAAAACGGTCTGTACGAGCCGAATGAAGAAATGGACGGGTTCTCATTTGTCGAAGGCATTGTTTCCGCAAATGACCTGAAAGTACTCAGAGATTCTGAAAAAAATCTTCTTTTTGTGGCCGGAAGGAACAGCAGCGGAGATATTTTTTCCATAGACTTCGGCAACGGTTCACCATCTTTAAATACCCTGACTGTGTCGCCCGATTCTCTCTATGTTTTCTACATATTAAAAAAAGACGGCGGGGATCCGTCACTTATGATCAGAGCGTTTTCGGATAATGATACTGAAGTGATACTGGGATTGGCTGACATTGACGGAAACGGGGATGCCGACCTTATCGTTTCTGAAGGCGGTCTCTTGACGGCAAAATACACTGACGGTATAATAAAGAACGGTTTTCCTGTAAATACATCTCTAAATGGGATCAGCAGAATTTATATATACGAAACAGTTGAAAAAAAGAAGATCGTAGCTTTCGATCGATCTTCCAGCTATTCAGAAATATCGGCTTATGGTGATTATGACAGAAGAAGATCAGGTACAATGAACAGTGATGGTTCCTTTTCAAATATTTTTGAGTCTGACGGTTATGTCTATTTATACTCCCACTCGGAAAGTGGAATACTGAGTTACCACAGGATAGGAGAGGGTTCGGTTTTGTATCAGAGAGAACTTGATAACGGAGTGGTAAGAATAAAAACAACTGATATGTCGGATACAGGAGGGTTGTATTCGGGAAGTGTTTACAACTGGCCGAATCCTGCAAGAGGTAAAGAGACCAGATTCAGATTCTTTCTGAATTCTCCATGCAGGGTAACAGTAAAGATTTATGATATCAACGGGAACAGAATGAATACTCTTACGGGAGAATTCAGCGAAGGCGGCAGGCATCATGAGATAGTATGGGATGTATCGCAGGTGCCGTCCGGTGTTTTTAATGCGGTACTCGAATTTGATTCCGGCTCAAGAAAGGATAAGACCCTGGTCAGAACGGCGGTGATAAAATGAGACAGATCATCTTTGCCGTAATACTCGCCGTAACGGTAAATGTTTTTAGCCAGATGCTTGGCGCTTATAATCATCCGCAGCTGAAGTGGATGACCTATGAGACAGAGCATTTTATTTTTCACTACCACGAGGGTACAGAGAGAACAACCTTGAGATATGCCGACATAGGCGAAAAGGTTTACGGGCCGGTTACATCGCTATATAACTATACGCCTCCCCGGAAGATAAATGTTATCGTTGCGGATTTTAATGACATACCTGAAGCCGGGGCATATTATTATTCGAATAAAATGGTTCTGTGGGCTCCTGCTTTTGAAACCGAACTGAGAGGCAACCATTTCTGGCACACAAATGTATTTACCCATGAATTCACTCACATGATACAGCTCCAGCTTACCAGAAAAACGGCAAGGCCCATACCCGGACTGTATTTTCAGTGGACCGGTTATGAAAGAGAGAAAAGAGAAGATGTTCTTACCGGTTTTCCGAATGTTCTAGCGTCAGCCAATCTGCCCTTCAATATAATTCCGCCCTGGTTCGCTGAAGGAATAGCCCAGATACAGTTGCCCGACTCGCTTTATTTTGACTTCTGGTGTTCATCAAGGGACATGGTCCACAGGGAGAGGGTCATGAGCGGTCAGAGCCTGCGTTATGAGCAGCTGATGGATTTTGTCAATAA
Source organism: Candidatus Delongbacteria bacterium (assembly GCA_007124045.1). Taxonomy (GTDB): domain Bacteria; phylum UBA4055; class UBA4055; order UBA4055; family UBA4055; genus SLFX01. The sequence goes on from SLFX01000153.1 coordinate 4,116, forward strand.
ATCATCGCATGAAGCGGAGACAGTTTACAATACGGGATTTGCCTTTACAAAACATCTGGTGGAATCGTACGGAATCGGTATTCTATATGATCTTTCAAAAGAACTCGGAAAATTCAGTTCGTTCACATTCGAAAAAGCATTCAGAAAGGTAACGGGGGAAAATGCTGAAGATCATTATAACTCATGGCTGATCTCGGAAAAAGAAAGATACCGGTCAGAACTGAAAGATGTGCTTGAGATCATTACCGAAGGAGAAAATATATCTGATTCCGCTTTTGTAAACTCGAACCCCAAACTTTCGCCCGACATGACAAAACTGGCTTATCTTTCCACAAAGGATAACGGAGAAGCTACATATTACAGAAGGAATATCTACATAAAAGATCTGAATACCGATTCCGTTAAAATGGCGGTTCCGTCCGTTCTGTTCTCTTCATACTCATGGTCACCTGACGGAGGTTCGATCTATTTTTCCAGGATCGCACCATACAGCATATACGGATATCAGTATTTTGATATATATGTGTATGACCTTGAATCAAAAAAAGAAACACAGATCACGCACGGACTCAGAGCAGCGAACCCCGCGGTATCTCCGAATGGTGAAAAGATCGCTTATGTTTCGTCGAACGACGGCAGCAGGAACCTGTTTATATACCATATAGATGATGAAAGGTCGGAACAGATAACATTCTACGAGGACGGCACCCAGTTCTATCAGCCCGGATGGAACCGGGACGGTACGGCTATACTGGTTGACAGATCGGGACCATCTTACGGAAGAAGCATTGTTCAGGTTCTCACGGACGGCACGGAAACCGTCCTGTTTGATAACGGTTTTGATAACAGAGATCCGGTTTATTCCCGTGATTTTTCATCTGTATATTTCTCAGGCGACAGAACAGGGATATATAATATATACAAATTGGATATAGCTTCAGGTGATGTTTCGATGGTGACGAATGTCAGAGGAGGCGCCTTTAATCCCGAACCCGCTGAAGACGGCCTGATCTACATAAATTATAAAGGGATAAAATCCAATGTTTACCGCATAAACAGCGAAGTTTATCTGAACAGTCCTGTTTCCGGAAGTGAACACGACTACAGAGTTCTCTCAGGTACTTATTATTTTGAACCGGACTTGAGTCTTCTTGAAACATCCAAAAAATATTCCAACGATTTTGAACAGCTTCTTATGATCCCCAGAATTGCATTTGACGGTAAAAAGTTCAAGCCCGGAATGTATTTTTTTGTAAACGACTATCTTGAAAAAATTTCTTTTTTTGCAGGTTTCGGTGCTTCTTTTGACGGGGACTATGATATTTTCGGAATGGCGGAATACAGATTTCTTCTGCCCACTCTTTATGGTATGGCTATCAATGTTGTTAAAAATGACAAAAACACTTTTCTCGATGAAAGAATTATTGTCGGAGAATATCAGGACGAACAGGGTAACTGGACGCCGGTCTATCAGAGAAACAATATTGAGTTCAAATACGATCTTAAAGAGTTCAATTTCGGTATAAGAACGCCTATGCATTTTATGCCCAAAATGATCAGATCAAAACTGGGCAATTTTTCTTTTGACGGATATTTTGCATTGCTTAGAAATGATGCGAAGGCCGATTACGGGGATTTTATACTGAATTATACCTATTTTAAAGAAAAGTCTTATAATTTCAACTTTGACATAGAACGGTCAAGGTATGATTTTAACTACTATATCAATCCGGTTTTCGGAAGAAAGTGGAGACTGACTTATTCAAGGCATGATTCGGATTTCATTCAGGGTTTTAAACTCAATTCGGATTACGGTACACTTCAGGAAGATTACAAAAAATATAATTATAACAGATTCTCAGCCGATATCAGAGAGAATTTTAAGCTTCCTTACGGATCCGGAATGACTCTCAGGTTTAAGGGATCGTATATTGATAATGAGGATATTGATCCTTTCTACTACAATTATATTGGAGGAATTACAGGTCTGAAGGGATACTCTTTTTACAGCATAGGAGGTACAAGAACCGCTTTTGGGGGTATATACCTTAGATTTCCGCTGATAGGAAGGACGGATAAAAGAATAGGATTTTTTAATTTTAAAAATCTCTTCGCGGGAATTTTTGGTGAGACCGGGTCGGCATGGGTTGAAGATCCTCTTGAAGATGTCATGAAAGATCTGAAAATGAGTGTGGGTATGAATATAAGGCTGTTTGGTACACTTTTCTACGGTTTTCCTGTTTCGGCAGAATATACCCTTGCTTATGGTCTTGACAGTTTTGAAAATGAAGGTATCGCTTACGGAAGAGAATTCAGGAATTATTTTACACTGCTCTTTGACTTTCCTGATTTCTGATGTTAAATTTGAACAGATAAAAATAAACAATGAGGTGAAAAAATGATAAAAATACTGACGCTGATAATGCTTGTTGCCGCAACTGCCTGTCTTTCTCAGGGCCATTCAGTTCCCGGTTTCTCAGGATACGGCGAGATCATGATGTCCCGTTCAGGATCAACACCTTCTTTCGAAACCGAAGGTTCCACACCCCGCGTTACAAGAAGGACCAGGGCCGAATACAGAGAGGGTAAAAGCCCCATGGTAGCCGCAGGTCTTTCTCTGCTTCTTCCGGGTGCCGGAGAGTTCTACGGAAGAGACTATTTAAGAAGCGGAATATTTTTTGGTATAGAAGTGTTCACTTTATCCATGTGGGCTTACTACAACAGCGAAGGTAACGATAAAAAAGACGAATACCGGTCTTATGCAGACAGGAATTTTGATGAGGATCTGTACTACGGAGGACTCCTGGGAATGTCGAGAAATGTCAGAGAATGGCTGGAAGGAAAGAATGGAGATGATTTTTCGGCTGCAGATTACTGGAACTACGACTATTTCAGCAACAGGGATAACTGGGATTACGGCACGACGGACAGTCTTTCTGTAAGAGATATGCTGACGCTTTCTTTCGGTTACTACAACGGTTTAGATATCACTCTGCTTGGCGGATCGGCTCAGTTCACCCACAATCTTCCCGCTACCAAAACACAGCAATATTATGAAATGATAGGAAAATACCAGCAGTTCTCCTGCGGATGGAATGATTTTGAAGGTTATGTGATCGAGGATGGCGTAATACAGACAGATTCGCTATATATTAAAGATTCCTCAAACAACGATGTTCTTGTCGTAATACCCAAATTCATTGAAGGCGAATTTAATTACGGTCCCAACGGCTATATATCGCCACAGGTAAATTTTTACGAAGGTTTAAGGGATGTAACTAATCAGACCTATGAAAAAGGGCAGAATTTTCTTATGCTGACGCTTCTGAATCATGTCGCATCGGCTTTTAATGCTTCTTATGTTATAAAATCCAGATATCAGATCGACACTGCTATACAGATAGAGAATAACGATAAATCTCAAAAGATAGGTCTGGATAATTATAAGCTTACATATTCGGTAAGGTGGTAATGAGAACCCGCTTTTTATTATATGTTATTGTCTGTGCGCTTTTAATTTCTGTACCAGGCATGTCTTCAGACAGGTACGGCAGATCGAAAAGAACGGATAAAAGCGGAGGTGAGGGCTTTAAATATTTCTGGAGATCTTTTCTGATTCCCGGATGGGGAGAGTACAATTTGGGTCACAAAAGGCAGGCGGCAATGTTCTTTGTTTCGGATGTTCTGCTTATCACCGCGGCTGCAGGACTTAATTATTATTCCGGTATCCGCACCGACGAATATAGGGAATACGCATCGCTTTACGCAGGAGTTGATATTTCCGGAAAGAGTCCGGGATACTGGGTCAATATTGCCAATTATAACAATACGGCTGAATATAACGAAAGCAGAAATGTCAGAAGATTATTCAGAGAACGGTACACAGAAGAGGCAGACCATTGGTACTGGGAATCGGAATATCACCGGACCAGATATAATGATGTAAGAATATCTGCCGAAAAAGCGGGTACATGGTTCTATTATGCCGCAGGCGGGGTGATACTCAACCGTTTTCTCAGCGCACTGAATGCATCCGGAAAAGCGCCGAATCTGACAACTCAGGTGAGCACCGGCAGCGACAACAGAGGTAATATAGGCGCAAAAATCGAAATAAACTACGGATTCTAAGCCATGGGCGGAAATGTTGTTGTAATGATAATAGTACTTCTTTTCTCCGTCGTTTTCCATGAAGTGGCACACGGATGGATGGCGTTTATAATGGGTGACAAAACAGCGTACAAAATGGGTAGGCTGACGATGAACCCGCTACCGCACATTGATCCTATGATGACTATACTGATGCCTCTGATGCTCGGTTTCATGACGGGCTGGAGAGTTATGTTCGGAGGGGCAAAACCTGTTCCTGTGAATCCCTATAATTTCAAAAATCCTAAGAAAGGAATGGCGATCGTTGCAGCAGCGGGTCCTTTGTCAAACCTACTGCTCATAATTGTGGTGATCGTTTTGTTCAGAACTATGACGGCTACAGGTTTTATTGACAGGCTTGATGTTGTAAGAAGATTCAACAGGTTTGATCTGAATGTGATCGACACTTTCTTTGTATATTCGATAGTAATAAATTCTGTGCTTATGGCTTTTAATCTCATTCCCATACCTCCGCTTGACGGCTCGAAGATAATAATGGGTTTTCTTTCAAACAGACAGGCTGACAAATATGAATCTTTCAGCAGATACGGGCTGTTCGTGCTGATCGGCATCATTATGCTCGGAAGCCTTACAGGATTTTCAATAATAGGAGTTGTAATTTACCCTTTCATAAACTTTTTCCTGAACGCTCTTCTCTGGTAATTATGAAATTTTTTGAAAGTCACGCACATTTATATTTTGATGATTATGATAAGGACAGGAACAAACTTATCGAAGAGCTGCTCGTTTCCGGTATAGAAGGGATAGTTAATGCCGGAGTTGACACAGAGACGAGCGAAAAGTGTATAGAGCTTGCGGAAAGATACGGACAGGTTTACGCCGCATGCGGATTTCATCCTAACGACGCTGCTTTACACAAGATCAGTGATGTGGAAGCGCTGAAATCACTTATACAGCACGAAAAAGTTGTAGCAGTCGGAGAAACGGGGATAGACCTTTACAGGGACAGGGCCCCGCTTGACCTTCAGAAAAAATTCTTTATCAGACAGCTTGAAATAGCACTTGAGAATGATTTGCCGGTAATAGTTCATTCAAGGTCTGCCGAAGAACAGACGATGGATATAATCGATCAGGTATCAAATGATTATAGAGGCGTTTTTCACTGTTACGCAGGCGGAATCGACAGTGCTTTAAGGCTTATAAAAAAAGGATTTTATATTTCTTTTACCGGCAGCATAACTTATAAAAACAGCGACAGGGCGGATATTATCAAAAACATTCCTCTTGAGAATATTCTTCTGGAGACCGATTCGCCTTTTCTGACTCCTGTACCCAACAGAGGAAAAAGGAACGATCCTTCAAATCTTAGATTCATTGCCCAAAAGATCGCCGAGATAAAGGGAATAAGCATTGAACAGGTGGCTTCTGTCACCACACTTAACTCAAAAAAACTTTTCGGAATAAATTGAGTTTATGAAAAAAAAGAAGCTGAAAAAGATCATCAGGAAAAAAGGCGATACTGTTGTAATAGACAGACTCGAACTGTTAAAACAGCTCAGGCGCATGAATATAAAGAAAGCAAGAACGATCGAACCCAAAAAGAAATATGACCGCAAAGATAAAAGCTGGAAGAATGATATATGAAATATTCTTAAAATAAACTGTTGCGTGTTTATAAAATAACAGTTATTATTCAGCGTTATTCTTCCGCCGTAATGGTGAATGCGTCGGCAAGAAAAGTGAATTTCACCACAAACAAAGAAGGAAAAAAACATGAGCAAAGGCACTGTAAAATGGTTCAACGCCGACAAAGGTTTTGGATTTATCACAAACGATGAAGACGGAAAAGATCTTTTTGTCCATCACTCTGAAATCCAGGCTACCGGATTCGCAACACTGAAAGACGGTCAGAAAGTGGAATTTGAAATCGGTCAGGGACAGAAAGGTCCGTGCGCCAATAATGTCAGAGCAATATAAGTAACTTCAACGAGTAACCTATATTATTAAAAAACCGGTATGAAAAATGCCGGTTTTTTGCGTTATACTTTATATTTCGCAGAAAGCGGACCACACCCTTGCATCAAGTGAGCAGTCCGGATTTTTATTGAGGTATTCGCTTATCTCTTCCTTGAAATTCTCTCTGCCGAACTCTAGAACTTCGATCTCTTCTGAATCGTCGAGCTGCTGATCTTTTTTCGAAACGATATCCATTGTGACTGAATAAATGATCTCAGATGTTATACCTGCCGATGTGCAGAGTGGGGGAGAGACCGAAGTTACCCTGCCCTCGTAGCCGGTTTCTTCGAGAAGCTCGCGTACTGCTGTTGATTCAGGTGTTTCGCCCCTGTCTATCAGCCCTGCGGGGAACTCGATCGAGTACATGTTGATCGGAAATCGGAACTGCTTAACAAGAATGATCTTATCCTTATGGTATGCGTTGATGACAACGGCTTTCGTGTCGTTCGATCTTTCAAGAAATTCCCATTTTTTCAGATTTCCGCACTTGTCTTCGAATTCAGAAATGAAAAAGTTCGAATATTTTCCGTCAAAGACTTTATATTTTTTGATGATCTTCATCTATTTTTCCGGCTTCTTCAGATAAAGTGTCCTTATTTCAAACGGCGAAAATTTTAGTCCGATCTCTGAAGTGTTCTTGCGGATGTGCCTCAGTTCAGTCTCGATCAGGTTTGATTCCGACACATCATATTTCCCGTCAAAACGGATGACTGAGGTGTCGTTGGCGCCCATTGTTTCGTACAGCCTTAAAATAATACCTTCGCCGTCTTCGCTGATTTTGACCGTCTCGATCTTCACTGAGCAGGATTCGATCTCATAATAGCTCTTCTCTTTAATTTCCGGAGCTTTTTTCAGAGGTATGATCGATGCGGGATCGTTGAGTTCATGCGCGATCTTTAGTGTATCGGAGTTTTCCAGCCTTCCGCAGTGCGGGTAGTAGGAATAAATGAATACATGTTTTCCGATATCGGCCGTTTCGTCGGGACTTTTCGTGCTTCTTAAAAGCGATATCTCTACTTTGCCGTCGTTAATAATATGGCCGTACTTGCAGTCGTTTAATATAGCGAAACCGTAATCGGCCTGCGAGATATCTGCGTATCTCTGAGCGGCCACCTCAAATCTGGCGTGATCCCAGCTGGTGTTGAAGTGTGCAGGCCTTTTTATTTGTCCGTACTGGATCTCGTAGGTCGCGGTATCGGAAATTATGTTCGTGTCAGCTACGGCTTTCAGATATTTTTTCTCCTCTTTCCAGTCAACTGAATTTTCGATCCTGATCTCTTTTGAATCTGAAGACAGAGTTATCTGTTGTACTATGGTTGAATTTCCGATGCTCATAACCTGCTCAATTCCGGCAAGATGACCGTTGTCTCCGATAATCTCAAGACTCACTCTTTGTGCCTGCTCCGGCTTTGTTTCCTTATAGTAGTGATTGATGTCCCACGCTTCCCAGTTGACGGGCAGGTCTTCCCACATCAGAAGCTTGTTCGCAATTTTGACAGTTTCAAATTCTTTCTCTTTGTCGTAGATCGAGCTGATAACCCCGTCTTCTCCGACCGATACCCTGATGAATTTGTTTTCCAGCACGATTTCGTTTTCTGTGATAATCAGTTCTGCTTTTCCGGTATGTTTCTGTTCGCGGACTTTTGAGCTTTTCTGTATTCTGAAGACAGAGTATCCCATTGAAGGTATTTTTACATAGAACTGGATCTTTCCGTGGTTTATCAGCCATGGTATATTTTTACCTTCCGCATCAGTGACCTTATAATTCGATCCTTCATGCGCTGGAAACTCTACAAGCAGGTTCTTTTCCCAGCTCAGAGAATTGAATGCGAGATAAAATCCTTCAAGTTTATCATCATAGCGGATATCAAAAAGCGAGCTGAAAAACTCTTCAAAAAGGTGTTCGATCTTTTCAAAATTCTCCTCTGACAATTCGTGTGACTCTTTGTAAACACGATTTATCGAAGATCCGGGAAGTATATCGTGGAACTGGTTGAGAAGCGTGTCCTTCCATATTTTTTCAATTTCTTCCTTTGGATACTGTTTGAGCCATGTGCCGAGGAATTCGAGGTCCCGTAAGGCTATCTCGAGGTCGCGGTTATATTTTTTCATCAGTCCCTGGGTGGTGTAAGTGCCTCTGTGAAGCTCAAGGTAGAGTTCGCCTGCCCATGAAGGGAGCTGATCTTTGGGTATCTTGGCGATTTTGTCGAAGAATTCCTGTGCCGAAGCGAATTTGAATTTCGGTGCACCTTCAAGGTTTTTCTGCCTCATGCCCAGCTCAATATGGATAGGGGAAGGCCCGCCGCCGCCGTCGCCCACGCCGAAAAGATTTAAAAATTCGTCAGAAACATCTGACTGGGCATATCTTTCCTCGCTTTCGATCAGCTTTGAGGGCAGGTTGGAGCAGTTATAATCGTTCGTCGGCAGAAAGTGAGTTAGGATGTCCGTGCCGTCAATGCCCTTCCAATAGAAAGTGTGATGCGGGAATTTGTTCGTCTCGTTCCATGAGATCTTCTGGGTCATAAAGACATCCACGCCGGACTTTTTGAGGATCTGTGGCAGTGCGGCAGAGTAACCGAACACATCGGGCAGCCAGAGGTTTTTTACCTCGATCCCGAATTCTTCACGGAAGAATTTCTTCCCGTACAGGCACTGCCTGACGAGAGACTCTCCGGAAGTGATGTTCATGTCCGGCTCGACCCACATTGCGCCCTGAACTTCCCAGCGGCCTTTTACGACAGATTTTTTTATCCTGTCGTAAAGCTTCGGGTAGTCTTCCTTTACCCACTGATAGAGCTGGGGCTGGGAAGCTCCGAATATGTATTCGGGGTAGTGATCTGTCAGTTTCAGGGCGGTCGAAAAAGTCCGGCCGGCCTTGCGCTTCGTCTCGCGGACGGGCCAGAGCCAGGCGAGGTCTATGTGGGCATGCCCCACCGAGTAAACTGTCATTGCACTTTCGGCCGCTTTTTTGGAAAGAAGCTCTTTAGTTATCTTTAATGCGCGCTCTATGCCTTCGCCGCCGTCCCAAAGGTTTACTATGTTATTTAGTCCTTTCAGGAGCTTCTTTCTGCGGGGAGAGTTCCCGGGGAGCTTTTTGAACAGGTCGAAAAGGCAGATCATGTCATATTCGAGCTTTACAACCTTTTTATCAACAGTTACTATCTCTGCCTGTTTGAGCCTGAATTCGTCTTTGTCTTTACCGAAAAGGCCGTTAGCTCCGGCCTCGACCAGAAGCTCGAAATTTTCTCCGGCTACCGCTTTGTCGGACAGTTTATAATAGTATTTTCCCGAATTTATATACCAGTCCGTTTTATTCGTCAGTCCCTCATCAGGAACCCCGTCAATAAAAACGCAGCCTTCTCCGTCCATATCGATCAGAGCTCCGGCTTCACGGCCTTCGAATTCAGGCGGTATCACGCAGTAGAACTTAAACCATGCGCATCCCCATAATTTTCCCCATTTCGCACCGACCTTTATCGGTTTGAATTTGGCCTTTAAGGCATCTTTGTAAGGTATCGGTTCGTCTTTATCGTAAATGTATTCGGCAGTCATCGGTACAGGCTCAGCATATTTCATCTTAGCCAGTCTGTCGAGGAACTGCTTTATTCTTTCAGTGTAAATTTTTTCGTACATAACTCCCTCCGGTAAAAAATTCTCTCATCTGAATTATATGCAAAGACGAACCTTATTTCAAGAAAATTCTTGTAGCAGTTAACACAAATTAGTTCATTTAAGGATTGCGTTTGGTCGCAAAAATAGATATATTTTGGACTGCCTTATAAAAATAAGAGCATTAAAAAAAAATACCGGAGGTAAAATGAAGAAAATTAAAATCCTTCTGATCCTGACACTGACATGTTTGCTTTTTTCGGATCTTACTGAAGAAGAAAAAGCTCTTTTTAGGAAAAATGTTGTGATACCTGTACCTTCCGAGATCATTATGGCACTTGATATGATCTCCGATGCAGACTGGAGGTCAGTTGTTTCCTATGATTACAGTTCCAACTATGCCGAAAACTATAAAATAGCACTGAACCTCGGTGTAAGAGTTGCTCAGGGTTTTATTGCGATACAGGCCCAGGACAGAAGGAACACCGGAGAAATGTTTTTGATAAGCAGGGATCTTGCAGAAAATTTCGGGGCCAGAAGCGAAATGTTCGTGGACAGGAACCATATAACCAAACTTTTAAACGAAGGTAAATGGCTTGATCTGAGATCTATTCTTGATGATATACATCTCAGGGTGAAGGATGAAATGATCAAATATGACCCTGATTTTGTTGTTCTGGCCGGAATTGGCGGATGGCTTGAAGGAATGCATATAGTTTCCAATGCGCTTAAAGATAACTACACGGAAGATTCTTCAATGATACTCCATCAGCCTGAGCTTATAGATCATTTTATTGAAAGCGTCACATCACTCAAGCCTGTTAATTTTGAAAAACCTGAAGTAAAGGCTATTCAGAAACATCTTCCGAGGATAAAAGAGCTCACTTCGGTCGGACCGGGTAATCCTATACCGGAAGAAAGCATCGCTGAGCTGTATGAAATAGGAAGAGAATTGAATAAAATGATCGTTGCCGGTTCCATTTCAGATGTTTCATATGAAGGTGACACTCCCGGAAAATGGGCAGTCATTTATTCCTTTATCATTGTTGCACTTATAATCATCTATGTGTCAAAAAGAAAAAAAGGGGGAGCGAAATGAAAAAATTTACTGCTTTCACTCTTCTTGCACTGTTGCTGTCGTTTGTTGATGTAGCCGTACCCGGTGAATGGGCAGAAAGGATAACAGATGTTGACTATCTTTTCGGTGAGTCTAGAAAAGAAATTCTTGCGGAAGGTTTTTATACCAACGGAGATATCAGTTCCGACTATCTTGATGTGAATCCGAATGTTTATGCCACTTTTACCCTCTACAGGGGTAACTCCTATGCATTTGTGATCGGTGGTGCGAACAACCTGAATGATCTCAGGGCATCATTTTACGGAAATAATTTTGTGGACAATCTTTTCTCGGCTGAAGTGGAAAAGAACAATTACAGAATATTCTATGTAACTCCCCGGTATAACGGAACATATTATTTAAAAATACAGTCTTTCGGCGAAGCGGACGCGGATGGTGAATTTATGTATTATTACGGGTTTAAGCAGGGAGAATGAAGAAGAAATATCTGACTACACCAATTTATTATGTGAACGGGAAACCGCATCTCGGTCATGCCTATACGACCATACTTTGTGATGCATTTAAGAGATTTTATAAACTTTTTGGTTATCAGGCTATAATGATCACCGGGGTTGATGAGCATGGACAGAAGGTTTATGAGGCTGCGGCCGAAAAAAAAATGGATACGCAGGCATACTGCGACAGTCTTATACCCGATTTTACGGGACTTTTTGAGAAATGCGATGTGGACTACGATATGTTTTTTAGAACGACAGACACTTCGCATAAAATAAAAGTTCAAGCGATACTGCAGAAACTGTACGATAAAGGCGACATATTCAAAGACGATTACGAGGGTAACTACTGCACTCCCTGCGAGACATTTTTTACTGAAAAGGACCTTAACGACGGCAGGTGCCCGGAGTGCGGAAGGGGTACTACTCTTATTAAGGAGCAGAACTATTTTTTCGATATGGCGAAATATGCAGGCGAATACGAGAAGTTCCTAAGCGAGCGGGACGATTTTATTTATCCGCGGTTCAGGAAGAACGAGGTTCTGGGTATTTTAAAAAAAGGTCTGAGGCCTTTATGCATATCCAGGAAGAAGGAAAAGATGCCCTGGGGAATAGAGCTGCCTTTCGATAAAGATTTTGTAACCTATGTATGGTTTGACGCCCTTACAAATTACATAAACGGTATCGGTTATATGGAAGACGAAGAAAAGTTCGCATCGTACTGGCCGACTGCCGTCAATATGATCGGAAAGGACATACTTCTGCACCACTGCATATACTGGCCCACAATGCTTATGGCTATGGGTAATCCACTGCCCAAAGAGATACTGATCCACGGATGGTGGATGGGCGAGGGCGGAAAAAAAATGAGCAAGTCTCTGGGAAATGTGATCGATCCTGACGAAATAATAGAAAAATACGGTTCGTCATCTTTCCGGTTTTTTGTTCTGAGGGATATGTCTCTGGGTCACGACGGAATATTTTCTATGGAGAGTTTTTTCAAAAGGCACAATGTTGAGCTTGCGAACGATTTCGGGAACCTTTTAAACAGGGCAAGTCACATGATCGTAAAGAATTTTGACGGTAAAGTGCCAGCTCCGGTCAAAAAAACAGAGTTCTGCGATGCTTTCGTAAACGACTTCGTTAATGTTCTTTCAGGTATTGAGCCGCTAATTTATGAATACGAGCTGAATAAGGCTCTTGATGATATAATGAAACTGATCCGCGGCACAAATAAATATATGGAGGACTGTGCCCCGTGGAAGTTGATAAAGAATGACAGGGAACTTTGCGGTTCAGTACTCTATAACGCACTTGAAGCTGTGCGTATTACAGGTCTTTTGCTATCGCCTGTCATTCCGAAAAAGTTTGAAGAGATAAAAAACATCTTCAAAGGTTCAATTGAGCCGGAACTTGAATTCGGTAAACTTGTGCCGGGCAGGGAGATAAACAAGGCTGTTCCGCTTTTTCCGAAGATCGAAACCGATCCGAAAAAAACGGGGAAATCAAACTGAGTATTTCTTCAAGGTCAGACAACAAAAAGACCGGGGACAGGGGTGAGTCCATCGCCTCTCAGTTCCTCGAAGACAACGGCTATCTGATAGTTCAAAGGAATTTTCGCTACTCGACATTCGGCGAAATTGATATTATAGCCAAAAAAAACGGTTATCTTGTTTTCGTAGAAGTAAAGACCTACAAGACTGAACACTTCGGTGAGCCGCTTCTTCTCGTCAACAGCAGAAAGCAGCAAAAACTGCGTAAACTTGCACAGATCTATATGCTGCAGAAAAAAATATCCGATATTGACTGTCGGTTTGATGTTATCGGAATAAAGATAGCCAAATCGGACACAGACAGCCCGGTCACGCATATAGAGAATGCGTTCTGATTCCTGCTGCATTTTTGTAAGGTCATAATCACAAACCGTCTTCACCCGCCCACCGGTGTCACTTTTCAAAGCTTGTTATCACTTCCATAAGGCGATTATGACCTTATAAAATTTAGCAGGAATCAGTGATCAACACGCTATAAATCCAAGGGTTTGACTTTTACTCGAAAAATTAGCGTGCGAGTCATGAAAAAAAATTCAAAATAAGAATTTTTACGCTTGATTATTTGATTAGAATTGATAACTTTCACGATATGGAAAATAAAGATTTCAGAATACTTATACCGGCTTATAATTCCGAAAGATACATTGAGGATCTTTTTAACAGACTGGACAGAATGGATCTTTTAGACAAAGTGGTTGTTTTAAACGACGGATCGACAGATGATACGCTGAGAATATGTACGGAGAGAAAAGTTACTGTTCTGTCGAATAAAAAAAATAAAGGAAAGGGAGCGGCTCTTAAACTCGGATTCCGATATATGGAAAAGAGTGGCACGGAATTTTTTTTCACCATAGATTCTGACCTTCAGCATGATGTGAGATTCATTCCGGATTTTCTTAATAAATATGAAAATTCGAAAGCAGATATTATAATCGGGAACAGATTGGGCGATACAAAAACAATGCCCGCGGAAAGGATATTTTCGAACAAAACGACATCCTTTATAATATCACTTCTCGCCAAACAGAAGATCCCCGACAGTCAGTCAGGGTACAGACTGATAAAGACACAAGTGATAAAAGATCTTGTACTCAACTCGGATAAATTCGATATGGAGTCAGAGATTCTGATAAAGGCAGGCAGGAATGGAGCGATTATTGAAAGTATTCCAATCTCCGCTCTTTATGAGGGAGCACACAGCTCGATAAGCATCATACGCGATACATACAGGTTTATCAGGCTCATTATAAGATCTATACTGGTCAAAGGCTGAAAGATGAGTAAAGAATGAATGAAAGACATACGATAGGAAGGCTGGTTTTTGTAATACAAAAGCTTTATGAAAAGGGTTATTTTACTGTTTCAGAGCTTAACGACTATATCTATGACAACACCAGAACAACTCTCAGCAAAAGTACGGTCAAAAGAACGGTCTCCGACCTTAAAAATCTTTTGGGAATGGACATATATTTTTCCAGAAGAGAACAGGTTTACAAGCTCAGAACTAATGAGATGAGCGAGGAATTGAAAGAAGGTTTTTTCGACAGATTCGAAAGGATAAAACGAATTCCTTCAAAAAGCCGGGACCTCATGATATTTTACAGTTTTGTAAAGAGCATGATCTACAGCGAGTACTATTTTCCTCCCAGAGATGTGAGAGATGAGACGGGAAAGGTAAAGGATTATGATGATATACTCAGAATGATCGAGAATGTCCTTAAGGATAATTTGTCGGAAAGAGATATTCAGCTTGCGGAAAAAATAGAATACCATTTGACCGAACACTACAGAAAAAACCAAAGGACTAAATTCAACAATATGATAAATGAACTTCTGGATTCTATGAGGTACGAATATCTTGTGAGGTTCAGTTATCACGGTTCGGAACTAATTGCAGAACCGGTCAAACTTATCCATTATAACGGCGTATGGTATCTTTCCGCATATGTTGTAAAGTCATCAAAAAAAGAAAGTATGAACAAGGTGCGAACATATAATCTTGCACTCATAGAGTCAAATATTTTCAAAACAAAAGAAAAGTTCACCGGAGATGATTATTATGTACCCGAGTTTAAAAATTCTTTCGGTATAATCTCAAGCAGTAATACAAGAGAGGCTGTTATAAGGTTTTACGGAGATCTGGTTGACAGAATGAAAGAAATGCTTTGGAACGATCATCAGATAACATCTGCAGGCGAGGATATTAAAAAGGGCAGATATTGCGAATACAGGCTGCCTTACCCTGCCAATACCAGCTTTGAGCTTATAGGAAAAGTTATGAGCTTCAGGGAGAATGCAGAAATAATTTCACCCGGAGAACTCAGAGAAGAGTGGAAAAGCGCTATCCTTAAAATGTATGAAATGACAAAGAACGATTAAAAATTCATTTCTCCGGGTCAAGAGTTATGAGAACGATCTCATTATTCGATCCCACACGCAGAAACGGTCCCCAGACACCGGTGCCGGAGGTGACATACAGATCCATATTTCCGATCCTGTGCAGACCATAGATATACTTATACTGTATCCGGACAAAAAAATTGAAAGGGAATATTTGCCCTCTGTGCGTATGACCCGCCAGCATAAGGTCCATCCCGTCCTTTTCGGCCTCTTCCACCAGCGAAGGTTCGTGATTCAAAAAAATGTTATACCTTGAACTGTCAACTTTTATGCTGTCAAAAAAAGCAGCCTGCTCGGATTTTTTGTTAGAAAAATCGTGCCTGTTCCATTCAATTCCGAAAACAGTGATCTCTTCATTAAAATCATGCTGCCGCCTGTAATGGTC
>SLFX01000062.1 GCA_007124045.1 Candidatus Delongbacteria bacterium
GAGGCTATCGCAAAACCTTTTCCTATTGCTGCGGTGGTATTACCCACTGCGTCAAGCTTGTCGGTTATTTGCCTTACTTCTTTGGGCTGATGACTCATTTCTGCGATACCGCCCGCATTATCGGCAATCGGTCCGTAAGCGTCCACTGCGAGCTGAATACCTGTATTGGCAAGCATTCCCAATGCCGCTATTGCAATACCGTACAGGCCTGCAAAATAGTAAGAACCTATAATTCCGCTGGCTATAAGCAAAACAGGTACTGCCGTGGATTCCATTCCCACGCCGATCCCTGAAATAATGTTTGTCGCATGTCCTGTGACGGATTTTTTTACAATGCTCAGAACGGGCTTCTTACCGAGCGCGGTATAATACTCAGTGACAAGTCCTATCAAAAGCCCCGCTATAAGTCCGATTATTGTAGCGTAGAACACGCCGTTAGCTGTATATGGAACGCCATCCCTGAGCTGTCCCCAGCTCTCCGGCAGATAATTTTTGATTATGAAATAAAAAACGGCTATCATTATGAAAGAAGAACCGAATTCTCCGATGTTCAGCGCCCTTTGAGGATTTCCGCCTTCTTTGACCCTTACCATAAATGTGCCGATTATCGAGACAAGAACACCGGATCCTGCAAGGAGCAGAGGCAGGATGACCGCGGCAAGAACATTATCAAAACCTGCAGCCTCAAAAGCCGTAACGAAAGATGCGCCAAGTACCATTGATCCGATAATTGCTCCTACATATGACTCAAAAAGGTCAGCGCCCATTCCGGCCACATCACCGACATTGTCGCCGACATTGTCTGCGATAACTGCCGGATTCAGAAAATGATCTTCCGGTATCCCGGCTTCGACCTTACCGACGAGGTCGGCTCCGACATCAGCAGCCTTTGTGTATATTCCTCCGCCAACTCTGGCGAAAAGAGCGATCGAGGATGCCCCCAGAGAGAATCCTGTGATCACATTTATTATCTTCATCACGGAAGCCTGATCGCCCATACCCCAAACAGATCCGTAAACAATGAAAAGAGTTCCGAGTCCAAGAGCACCGAGCCCTACGACCGAAAGTCCCATAACGGATCCGCCGGTAAAAGCTATGGATAGAGCCCGGTCAAGGCCTTTTCTGGCCGCGCCGGCAGTTCTGAAATTAGACTTGGTAGCCACTTTCATGCCGAGATACCCTGCAAGTCCGGAGCAAAACGCACCCAGAATGAATGAAACGGCTATAAGAGAACTGCTCTCTTCCTTGTTAAAATTCGACCATGCAAGAAGAACAGCGACAACAAGCACAAAATACAGGAGTATCCTGTATTCCGTTTTAATAAAAGCCATAGCGCCGCGGTTTATCTCTTTGCCTATGGTCTTCATTTCTTCAGTTCCCTGATCCTGTTTTCCGATCCACATTGTCTTGAAGAAAGCGAAAACCAATCCCAAAGCACCAAATGCGGGGATCATATAGATGATTATCGTGTTAGCTTCCATGATCAAACCACTCCTCTAATGGTTATTTTTCCTTGACTCCTCTGTTAAATGTGTTCATTGCCACATCTAAACCTTTATTAAGAAAACATTCAATCGCATCAACACAGTTTTCCACACTCTCCACGACTTCTCCTGAAAGACTGGACGGTATCTTCGACAATACCAGATCTGCCAGAATATCCGGATCTCTTTCCAGTATTCTGTCCGTCGATTCTGTCCGGAAACCTATCCTCAGTCTTTTGAAGTGTTCGGTGCCGATAGAATTTATGATGGACTTTATACCGTTGTGACCTCCTGCCGAACCGGAGCCTTTGATCCTCATAGTGCCGAGAGGAATGTTTATATCGTCATAAACCACGAGAGCGTCTTCAGAAGACGCTCCGTAATAATTCAGTACCTCCGCCACGGCCATACCGGAAAGGTTCATATAGGTCGCCGGTTTAACAACAAGGATCTTTTCTGAATTTAACAGGCCGGATGCGGCATAAAATGATCCTTTTCCGGATCTGAAGTTCATACCGTGCTTTTCCGCAAAACTGTCAACGCAGATAAAACCCAGATTGTGCCATGTACCGGCGTATCTTTTTCCGGGATTTCCCAGACCGATTATAATTCGCACAGAGCAGTCAGTTTTTATTTCAATTTAGGTACAGAAAGCAAACAGGGTTACTCCTGAGGTTTCTCTTCCTGCGATTCAGCCGATTCAGCATTTTCGGTGCTTTCCTCGTTGCCCTCTTCATTCTGCTCGGCATCTGCTTCACCTGCAGAGACTGCAGCTCTTGTTATACCGACTCTGGAAAGAAGCATGCCGGGAGGCGATACAACGCGAATATTTTCCCTCTCGATGTCAGATGCGTGGATGTTATCCTTGATCTTCAGCGGGCTGATATCTATTTCTATTGCGTCAGGGATATGTTCGGGCAAAGCCTCTATTTCAATCTCTCTGGCATTAATAATAAAGACGCCGCCCATGTTCTTTACACCGAAAGGCACACCGTGGTATTTCACAGGAACTTTAATAACAACTTTTACACCCGGAGCAAGCGAGAGCAGATCCACATGTGTAAGTTTCCACGAAACAGGGTGTCTCTGGATTTCTTTGAAAACGACATTGAAATCTCCCGAGTCTGTTGTGATCGGGTGAACTTTCTTACCGGATTTTACGGCTCTGTTCAAAACAAGTTCGTCAATATAGTAGGAGCAGTTTTTTCCGACACCGGGACCGTAAAGGTTTACCGGTATAAGGCCGCTTTTCCTCTTCGATCTGATGACGCACTTGCTGTCGTTTCCTTTGGGTTTTACTTCAATTTTTTCAAGCATTTTCGATACCTTTTAAAATTATTGATTTTTTTGCAGGGGCAGAAGGATTCGAACCTCCGCATGCCAGGACCAAAACCTGGTGCCTTACCGCTTGGCCATGCCCCTTTGCGATCCGAATCTGATCTATATTAAATGAACAGGGGTAGAGGGATTCGAACCCCCGATGCCGGAACCAGAATCCGGTGCCTTACCACTTGGCGATACCCCAGAGTAATATCCTATTCGCTGATTTCAGCAGAAGGCCCGCCGCCTTCTATTCTGGCCGAAATTTCCTCTGAATATTTGTCGAGGATTTCTTTCTCCAGTTTCATTCTGAAATCATCAACGATCGGGTGGGCAATGTCTTTGTAGGTGCCGTCAGGAAGTTTCCTGCTGGGCATACATACAAAAAGACCGTCCTTTCCCTGTATGATCTTCAGTCCCCTGATTATGAAAGAGTTGTCAAAAGTGACATGTACGAAAGCCTTCAGCTTCTCCTCATCTCTCAAATTTACTCTTATTTCGGTGATCTCCAATGTAACCTCCGCTATAGTTTTACCGCTTTAACGAAACAGCTTTTGCCTAATTTACTCATCAGTTCGCCGGGAACGGTACCTGAAGGAAAATAGCCGAATACGGCACTTCCGCTGCCGGACATCGCTGAAAGATCCGCTCCTCCGTCGATCATCATCTTTTTAATCTTTCCTATTTCAGGGTATTTTTCAAATACCAGTGCCTCAAAATCATTAAAAAACATCTCCTTGCAGTGCCTGCGAGATGCTCTTTTTTTTGAGACTTCGGCAAATATAACATTATCGCCGGATTTTGTCAAGTTCAAATTAAGGTTTTTGTAAGCCCATGGGGTGCTGATATGTATGTAAGGATATACGAGTAAGATAACTCCCTTTTCGAGGAGCGGTTCCAGAGCCGTCAATATCTCACCTTTACCTTCCGCCCACGCGCATCCCCCACTGATGAAAAACGGGACATCCGCCCCAAGTTCAAGTCCTGCCGTTTCGAGTTCTGCTTTAGTTAAGTTAAGCTTCCATATGTTGTTTAAAGCCTTCAGAACAGCCGCGGCGTCCGATGATCCGCCTCCCAGTCCGGCTCCTATGGGGACATTTTTCTTTAGACGGATTCGGCATCCATAATTTTTCCCGCAAAGGTTTCTTAAAAGCTCTGCTGCTTTAACGCAGATGTTTGTTCCCCCGTCAGGTATCTCTATTCCCGATGAGGAGAAGTGAATGAGACCGTCATCGGATGTTACAATGTCAATCTCATCTCCGAATGGGATCTGGTGAAAGACCGTTTCCAGAGAGTGATATCCGTCGGGAAGTTTTTCCTTTATATGGAGATGCAGGTTTATTTTGCAGTCGGCGGATATTTTCATCTAGCGGAGGTCCATAATACTGACACCTTCAAAAGGTTTTTCAAATATGAATTTAGAACTTTCAACCGGTTCGTTGATCCTGATATTCTGAAGGATGAATGTGGTTTTGTTGTCGTCAAGATCAAAATAATCTATTTCAAAAGGCATAAAATTACGGTCAACCTTGACACGGAGTCTGTTAATAAATCTTGGTTCGTCCGGAGGGGATGCGAGGTCGAGAAAATAAACAGTATTTCCGTTCTCCTTTCTTTCAAAATGGTCTCTAAGCTCATATTTATCGGTAAACTCAAAGAATATCCTTCCGGGAAGCATGGTCTCCTCATTTTCTTTTATACTTTCAATAAGTACCTGTTCGTTCGCTTCTGAAAACCTCCATACAGTTTTACCGTCGCTTAAAATAAATCCGCCCGGGGTCTCTACCCTGAAGGAATCATCATCCTTCATATATATTTTTCCCGACACCCTGCTTTCCTCTGCGGCAAGTTCCCATATCTGAATCTGAGTAAAATCAGCTTCAAAAGTTTTCATTTTGGAATAGTTGGCTTTTATTGAAGATATGAGTCTCGGCCCTGATATTGCCGATGCAGTTTGAAAAATCATCATCGTGATAAATAAGAATATTGTACTTTTCATAGTAAACTCCAAAATTTAGGATTGTAAAATAATTCTTTTTTAGTTAAAGGTCAAATCTTATACGATTTAGAATGATAATTGTTTGATGTTTTGTTATATTTAGGCCGAACATAAAACGGGATGGCAATGGAACAGCTGCAAAGACTAATTAATATTATGAAAAAACTGAGAGACAAAGATCTCGGATGTCCCTGGGAC
This sequence comes from Candidatus Delongbacteria bacterium, assembly GCA_007124045.1. Classification (GTDB taxonomy): domain Bacteria; phylum UBA4055; class UBA4055; order UBA4055; family UBA4055; genus SLFX01. Next base: position 5,002 of record SLFX01000062.1, read on the forward strand.
CTTGAGCAGACGCCGGAAAGTTTGAAGAAATACATACTCGAAGAGGCTTACGAGGTACTCGAGGCAATTGACGATAATGATAAGGAAGAGCTGAAAAAGGAGCTCGGCGACCTTTTGCTTCAGATTGTTTTTCAGTCCCGGATAGCCGAAGAGAAAGGAGATTTTAACATTGAGGATGTGGCAGAGAGCATTTCTGATAAACTGGAAAGAAGGCACCCGCATATTTTCGGAGAAAAGCAGGATCTCACACCGGATCAGGTAAAGGATAACTGGGAAAGGATCAAGAAAGAAAAAGAAGGCAAAAAGCAAATACTTGACGGAGTACCGAGATCTTTCAATGCGCTTTTACGGTCACTAAGACTTCAGCAGAAGGCCGGTGCGGTCGGTTTTGAATGGCAGAATGTTGTCGATATTTTAGAAAAGGTCAAGGACGAGATAGACGAACTTGAAGAAGGAATAAAGAATAACGATATTGAGAACATCGAAGAGGAACTCGGCGACATTCTTTTCGTTATGGTCAACCTTGCCAAAAAGCTCGAAGTCGATCCTGAGGATGCTCTGCAGAAAGCCAATAATAAATTCATAAACAGGTTCAATTATATCGAAAGGTCAGTCGAATCTCAGGGCAAAAAACTTGAAGACCAGACCCTGGAATATCTCGATTCACTCTGGGATGAGTCAAAAAGGCTGGAAAAATGAAAGAAATTATAACAAGTCTGCAGAACCCGAAAGTCAAAGACCTGGTCAGATTCAGGAATAAAAGCGGGAAAATATCCGAAAATACTGTTTTGATCGAGGACGAAAGGGAGATATTGCGTGCGATCGATGCAGGAATAGAATTTTCTGAAGTTTATGTTTGTGAAGAACTGGTCGGGAAGGCCGGTAAAGATACCCTGAGCAGGGTTCTTAAAAGAACTTCGGCTGCTTTTTACCTGTCAAAAGCCGTATTTGAAAAAGCGGCTTACAAGTCCGATCCTTTCGGCATAATAATCAAAGCTGACTTTACGGCTAAAAAATTCAAAGATATACCCGATTCTGAAAATTTCATACTCGTAGCCGAAAGGATCGAGAAACCGGGAAATCTCGGCGCGCTGATCAGAACAGCTGA
>SLFX01000011.1 GCA_007124045.1 Candidatus Delongbacteria bacterium
GATTGGAAAGAAACGGCGAATGGGGCAAAGTTATGATACCATTCAGGGACATAAAAGGCGATGTTGACCTTTCACAACTCAGTTACCAGTTCGTATTCCTTGAAGAAGGTGGTACTGAGTGCGAGTTTGCAATAGACGATGTGTATTACAGTCTTGATCCGAGCGTTTATTTTGACTCAACCAAATATACTGTGATTTCTGCAGAAGCTACAATTGAGGTTAACGACTTCGGAGCAGCGGGTGCTACAGTTCCGGTAACTGTTTTTACAGACAGAGAAAGTATTAGTGTAGATGTAGATTTGAATTCCGGAGGAGCAGGGTCATCAATGTTGAATTTCGGGCCGACGAATGACGAAACTGATACTATCGCTATAGAGGAAGGCGATACTCTGACAGTGTCTTATATTGATAATTCGGGAAAAATCAGGACAGACAGTGCTGTTATTCTTGGGCCGCCGTCTGAAAAGTATATGGGTATATACACCGAAACTCATATAAATCCGATTCTTGAATATTCCCGTATAATCAACAGTGCTGACTGGCAGGGTGATTCTGCGACTCCAAATGAAGTCAGTACCGCAGTTGATCCTGTTGACGGTATATTTGTGCTTGAAGTTCTTTTCGAATATATCAACGGCGATTGGTCGGGTATAGCATTCGATTTCGAAGATTATGGCCACGATATTTCAAAATATGACACCTTTGTAATCAATGTAAACAAAACGCAAATGCCGAATATGGTTATGCTTTTTGTTAAGGTAGAAGACGGATCAGGCAATGAACACGAAATAAATCTGTCTGGATATACAACCGAAATAAACGGAGACTGGACAAAGTATGAAGTTCCACTCGCTAACTTCACCGGCGTGGATATGACCGACATTAATTATATTTTGATAGTAAACCCGAGAAGCGGTACTTTTGCCCTTCAATACGGAACACTCTTTTTTGACAACATATATCTCTACGACAGTACCGTAGGTATTGAGGAAACCGGCAGAATAGAAAAATTCAGTCTCATGCAGAACTATCCGAATCCGTTCAACCCCGCTACAATGATAAGATTTGATCTTGAAAGGCCTGCTATGGTAAGGCTGGAAATTTTTGATGTGAACGGACAGCTCGTGAGAACGCTTGTAAATAGCAACCTGAACAGTGGATCGCATTCTGTGAAATGGGATGGAGCAGGTTTAAACGGATCCGCCGTATCTTCCGGAACTTATTTCTACCGTTTAAGTCTCGATGGGAAACCTGCTGCTGCGAAAAACATGATACTGGTTAAGTAAAGTAAAGTATAAGGAAAAGTGATGACCGTCTCAAAAGAAGTTAAGTACGATCTTAACGGCAACGGAGAATTTATAATAGAGAACTACAACTCAGCCAAGCTGTTTTCCAGTTTCTTTCCCGGGGTCGCGGGAAAAGAGGGTATTCCTATGTGGGTCTTTTATGTCAACAGAGGCCAGTGTATCTGCAGTATGGGGATACAGGACAAGGAAAATCCTATCATGGAGTTTCTGCCGGCGAACAGGGCATATCAGCTTACTTCCACACAGGGCTTCAGGACATTTCTGAAGATCAGAAGAGGTCAGGATGATATATTTTATGAGCCGTTCCAGGACAATCTGCCTTTCCGGTACCATGAAAAGACCCAGAGGATGATCATCGAACCTTCCAGACTTATTATTGAGGAATCCAATGAAACACTCGGGCTTTTCTTCAGGGCGGAGTATTTCAATATCCCGCAGGACAGCTTTGGCGGCCTTGTAAGAAATCTTACCGTCAGGAACACCGGTACCGAAAATGTTTCTATTGAGGGACTTGACGGTCTTCCGCTGATCATCCCTCACGGGATCGACAACGGGGGTCTGAAGTTCATCAGGCGGCTTGTCGAGGCCTTTGTCGAGGTCGTCAATTACGAGAACGGCGTTCCTTTCTTCAGAGGTAAGGTCAAGCCGACCGACACACCTGAAGTGATCAGGATTGAAAGAGGAAATTTTTATGCGGGATTCGACAGTGAAGGCCTCATTAAGCCTATTGTCGATCCCGTAAGGGTTTTCGGAACGAAAAGCGATTTCTGCTTCCCGGAAAATTTCCTCGACTCCGAAGGCTCTGCTCTTTACGAAGGCCAGGTTCTGGAGAACAGGCTGCCCTGCGCGATGGGGCTTTTCAAAACTGAGCTGGCTCAGGGAGAGCAGTACGAATATAATTCGGTCATCGGCCACGCCTGTTCACAGAATGAGCTTAATGACCTGATACCGCGTATCACCCGGAGAGAATATATTGCAGAGAAATCCGCACAGGACAGAGAACTAATTGACGAGCTGACACAGAACTGCTTTGTCAGCAGCTCTAACAAAGTGTTTGACAGGTATGCGAGGGTGAATTTCCTCGACAACACTCTCAGAGGCGGATTTCCGTTCACGATAAAAGGAAAAGAAAGCAGTTTTACGCTCCATCTTTTTTCGAGGAAGCACGGTGATCTTGAAAGGGACTATAATCACTACCAGCTCATGCCTACCCATTACTCGCAGGGTAACGGTAACTTCAGGGATGTGAATCAGAACAGGCGCAATGATCTTTTCTTCAATCCCGATGTTAAAGACGCGAATGTCATTCAGTTCTATAACCTTATACAGCTTGACGGCTTCAATCCTCTCGTAATAAAAGAGACAAGGTTCAGAGTGAAAGATAAAACATCCGCGGACAGGCTTCTTTCCGGGTATTTTGGAGAGACAGATACGGCAGGTCTTTCCGAAGCGCTTAAAAGTTCATTCACGCCCGGCGAAATCACCTCATGCCTTGCCCGGAAAGGAATATCGGTCAACGGCAGTACTGAAAGCTTTCTCGCAGATCTGGTAAATATAAGCGAAAGACTCTACGATACCGCTTACGGTGAGAGTTTCTGGACAGATCACTGGACATACAACCTGGACCTTCTTGAAAATTACCTTTCAGTTTATCCCGAAGAACTCGTTACAATACTTTTCGAAAAGAAGCATTTCAATTTTTACGATAATCCGCACAGGGTCAAACCCCGTGAGGAAAAATATGTTATCTGGAACAAAAAACCGATGCAGCTGGGCTCTGTTGTCTTCGATGATGAAAAAGACAGGCTCATAAACAGCAGAACAACGGATAAGAACAAAGTCCGCACTTCTTACGGTACGGGTCAGGTATATTCTACAAGCCTGTTCACGGTAATGTTATGCCTGATAGCCAATAAAATGGCGTCTCTAGATCCTGAAGGCACCGGAGTCGAAATGGAATCCGACAAGCCGAACTGGTATGATGCGTTAAACGGCCTTCCGGCTCTCGTAGGTTCGAGCATAAGCGAGACAATTGAAACAAAAAGACATATTCTTTTTCTGCGGAAAGCACTAAGTGAGATCTTCATAATAGACGGGTGGCCGGTCTTTGCGGAACTCAAAGAATTTATCGCAGAGCTTGGAAGCCTGCTTGAACAGAAACTTCCGGCTTTCGATTACTGGGACAGATCGTACTCGGTTAAAGAGTCCTACAGGAACAGGACCAGGCTTGGTATAAGCGGCGAAGAATCAGTCATTACCCGGAGCGAACTTGAAAGATTTTTCTCAGCCTGTCTAAAAAAGCTTGACGATGGGATAGCTAAAGCTGTTGACAACGGGAATAAGATACTCTCAACATATTTCATAAACAGTGTAACAGATTATGAAATACTTGAAGATGAGAACGGTGTCAGACGAAATGATAAAGGGCTTGAATGTTTCAAAGCTCTAAAATTCGAACAGATACATCTTCCGCTGTTTCTCGAAGGCCCTGTCCATTACCTGAGATGCCATAAGGATAAAGACAGATCGCTTGCCATTACTGAAGCCATAAAAAACAGCGGCCTGTATGATAAAAAACTGAAGATGTACAAGGTCAACGCTACGCTAAAAGATCAGGCGCCGGAGATAGGCAGGGCGAGGACATTTTCTCCCGGATGGTTCGAGAACGAGTCGGTCTGGATGCATATGGAATACAAGTATATGCTCGAGATGCTCAGATGCGGTCTTTATGAACGGTTTTACGACGATTTTAAAAATGTTTTCGTTCCTTTCTTCGATCCCAAGGTTTACGGCAGGAGTATTCTTGAAAATTCATCATTTATAGTAAGCAGTTCAAATCCAGATCCTTCCATTCACGGAAACGGTTTCGTCGCCAGGTTAAGCGGAGCAACAGCCGAATTCATCCACATACTTCTGATGATGGCGGTCGGAGAGAAGCCATTCGCCGCAGATAAGGAGAAAGGACTTGCTCTCGAATTCAAACCTGCTCTCAAAAGCTGGATGTTTACTGAAGATGAGTCGCTGCATGATCTGCGTACTGATAGCGGATGCGAAAAGATCAGGCTTGAGAAAAATACTTTTGCTTTTATGTTCCTCGGAAGTATTCTCGTAACCTATCACAATCCCAAAATGCTCGATACTTTCGGTCCGAACGGAGTTAAGCCGGTTAATATTGAGATAATCGGCCGGGATGGTGAAGTATATACTGTGAAAGACGACGTGATTTACGGCAAACCGGCTCTGGACATAAGATGCAGGAAAATAAATAGAATAAATATCGAACTGGAATAATTTTAGATTTTACTCGGGCCTTTTAAACTTGATTTGACCTGATAATATGGTTAAATTGTGCATTGACGGATAAAAAACCGGAGGCCTAATGAAAAATTCAGCAAAATCACTTTTGAGCATAGTATTAGCAACAGGACTATTCTTAACTGCCTGCAGCGATACTTTTGAAAGCAGAGTAAAAAGATCCGCTGTTGGTTTTTCCGATCTTAGCGATGTGGAACATATAACCGGCAGCGTAAAGGATCACAGGCTCGTTCTTCTTGGCGAAGCGTCGCACGGCACTTCCGAATACTATTCTATGCGTGCGGAAATCTCAAAAAAGCTCATATCCGAAAAAGGTTTTTCTTTCGTGGCCGTCGAAGGGGATTGGGCATCTATTTACAGGCTCAATCTATATGTTAAAGGGCTTTATGAAGGGCCGGAAAAAAGCGCAGAAGAGATTATGATGACTTTTTCGCGCTGGCCTGTATGGATGTGGGCGAACAGGGAGACAGCAGAGCTTGTTGAATGGCTCAAAGAGTTCAATTCGGGCAAAGAGCTTAAAGATATGGCGGGATTTTACGGAATTGATGTTTACGGGCAGTGGGAAGCTATGGAAAGACTTCTTTCATATACGGAAAGAAAACTTCCGGATGACTTTGACAGGATAAAGGAGAAAACCGACTGTTTCTCAAGATTCGGTGATGAATGGCAGTACGCGAGAGCGGTTGTTCAGGGAGGGCTTGCTTCGTGCTATCCGGAGCTTGAAAAAATAAAAAACATGCTTGTGAGCAGGGAAGAGGAACTTATTGAAAAATGCCGCGTCAGCTATTTCGAGGCGGTGCAGAACGCGACCGTTCTGAAAAAAGCCGAGGAATACTACAGGCTGGCTATGAGCAGAGGGCCGGAGTCATGGAACAGCAGGGCGACCCACTTTTATCATACGGTAACGAGGCTGCTCGACTACTACGGTGAAGGTTCCAAAGGCATCGTATGGGCGCACAACACGCATGTTGGCGATTCGAGGGCGACGGACATGTTCCGGAGCGGCATGGTCAACATCGGGATGCTGGCGAGAGAAGATCTGGGCAGGAAGAATGTGTTCATCGCCGGGTTCGTGACTTTTTCGGGCAGGGTTCTCGCCGGCAGGAGATGGGCCGCGCCGATGGAGAATATGCGGGTTCCCGACGCTTTGCACGGAAGTCTCGGTCACAGGCTGAATTCTCTCGGTATGGAAAAGTTTTCCGTAGTATTCGACAAAGAAGAGCTCAGGAGCGGGATCATGCTTCAGCCTGTGCCGCACAGGGCTATCGGCGTCACCTATTCCCCGGAGAACGAGAGGGGCAACTATGTACCTTCGGTAATTCCGGAAAGATATGACGCGCTTATTTTTATCAGACAAACAGGTGCGCTTGAAACATTCGATGATTAATTTCGGGAGTTGCACAGAACTCTTAAATGGAGTCAACTATTGGCAAATAACATTAAGAATAGCACGAACTTGGAACTTCCAAAAAAACACTTCGATCTTTCACTTTGCAAACCTGTCGCAAAAGGAGCGAAAAAACTCATATTTTATTATCCGAATGATAACGATCTATTAATTAAAGTGCTTAAGCCGTTTAAAAAGAGCAAAGAGAAAAACATTATTTTTGATACGATCAGCAAACTTAGACAATGGTATATTGTAAGGCTGTTTTACAGAGAAATAAGGGAGTACGGGAAATTAAAAAGATCCGTAAATAGTGGATTGTGCAAACATATCCCCGCTTTTTATGGGATTGCAGATACGAATTATGGCAAAGGAATGATAGTTGAGGCAATAAAAGAAAAAGACGGAGGTCTTTGTCAAACACTTAAAGAAAGACTGAAGTCCGGCAATGTGCAAAAAGATCACATATTATTACTACAGGAATTTTTTGATAATCTGACCGTTTCAGATATAGTTGCAGGAGATATAAATTCAGCTAATCTGGTATTAGCCTGTCATGATGGTGAAAATAAATTTGTAATGATAGATGGCCTGGGAGATAAGACATTAATTCCTTTCAGAAGCTGGTTTCCAGGAAACAAAAGGTCTTTTCTTGAAAAAAAGTACATTAAACTTAAGGCCAGAATTGAACAGGCATTACGATTACAGGAAATAAATCCTAACGATCAGGAACGGGATAATAATTCATAGATTTTTGTCATGACTCTTTCTCCGGATCTTCCGTCAAGTCCGGTAAAGAAATAATTTCTGTACTCTTCAAGCTTTGCTCTCATTTCAGGAGTCGGGTTAAGTGCCTGATCAACGCAGGTGAGAAGGTCGTCCGGGCTTTGCATGTGGGGAAAAGCTCCGAGAAGCCATTCTTTAGGATCTATAGATAGAACCGGCATTCCGTCAGAGTGTTTAAGTTCGTTGTAAGGCAGTTCATAGATTATGCCGTGTCTGCCGAGAGCGAGGAATTCGTTTATAACGCTGGAAGTGTCGCTTATAATTGTGTCCGCTGCGTACATGTAGGGATAAATGTCGTAATCTTCTTTCCCAATAAGAAAAACTGACGGATTTTCCTTCGCGAGCTTTTCGTAATACCTGTGCTGAGAATGTGATGCGTATTTGCCACCCCAACTGTAGGGATGAAGTTTGATGATCAGGTTGTATTCTGGGATCAGGTCTGCTATCCTATCCTTGATATATTCTATGCAGCTCGGTTTGTATGAAGGCGCGTAAAGTACGGTTTTCTTGTTTTTATCAAGTCCGATCTTGTCAATTATCGCATTTCTGTTATAATATCCACCCCAGAAGAAAGGGTCGAGCTTTGGTATACCTGTAGTGTAGAAATCGGCTTTGTCATGCCAGTTAAGGTTTTTAATAAAGTCAAACCAGTACTGCCCCTCGAGGAAAACATGATAACGGTAGCCTTTTTGTTTAACGATGTTTCTGATCCTGAGAGTTTTTATTCCCACTCCATGATCAAGGTGAATCCTTAAGCAATTACCGTATTTTTCAGGGTTTTTAAGTGCGTCTCCGCAAACTACAAGGTCGAATCCACTTGTTTTGTCTGTAAGCCGGTATCCCTTTTTTTTCATCCATTCAGATATTCGGTTTTTTTCGTTTATGAGAAATACCCACAGGAACCGCTTATGATCCTTACCGATCCTGAAAAAGATGTCAAATTGTTCATCTTTCACCATCTCCCTGTACAACGGATAAAGCGAATTAAAATAATATTCCTTTTTCAGATCGAACAGTACTTTCAATTTTGACATACTTTACCTTAAAATTAGCGGTTTATTTTTCATCAGAAGGAAAAATCTTGTCAATCAGCTTTGATCTTCTAAGATACTGCTTTATAAGAACCAGGTCGGGATGAAAATCAAGTTCTCCCCAGTCATCCGGTTTGCACATTGAATAATTTACCGGATATCCTTTATTTATTATCTGCTGTATTGCTTTAAGATAAAAAGCGTTCATATTCTCTTCGTCTCGAACCATTTCTTCCAGTGTATCGATATATATCTGCCTGCCCTTGCCGGTGAATTTTATTATTCCAACTGATTCCCCGTTGGCTTCACCTGCAGGTATTTTTTTGCTAACCTGCTCAACAAGTCCGTTCTTATGTATTATTTTCATGTCGTCATCGTCGTATTCGGGCTTTTCATCAGTAACCATGGTGATATTGGATTCACTTTTAAGCAGATTTTCTATCACGACAGGCTTAAATATATCATCACCGTTTATAGTTATAAAATCCTCCTGCATGAAATATCTTGACATCCAGACAGAGATAAGGTTATTGGAAGTTTCGTAAAAAGGATTGTAAACTGTATTGATGTTAAAACCGTTCGAGTATTTTTTTATCTTAGCCTCTATCTGCTCAGCTTTGTAACCGACTATGATAGTGATGTCTTTTATTCCGTTCTCTTTAAGGCTGTGAAGCTGGGATTCCAACATTGTAATACCGTTGCCGATCTCGAGAAGGCTTTTGGGAGTATTTTTTGTTAGAGGATACAGCCTTGTTCCTTTTCCTGCAGCTATAATTATCGCTCTCATTCTTTCACCTCACTTTCTTTTTTTACAATAGCTTTATCGTCTTTCCTGTAATTGTATTCTTTGACGGGAGTTTTCCAGTCACCGTAGCGGTATGTAAGATAATCTTCGTATCTCTCAGGAACCGAGTATTTGCAGCCTTCGAAATCATATTGAATTAAGTTTTCGTAATAATGAGAAGGAGCAGATTTCAGCACAGGTTTTCTTATACCTACTGTCCAGAAATACTGTTGTCCAACTTTCCGTTTAACAAAAATATCTACAAGGCTATACCCTCTAAAAATACTCCATCTTGACCTGATCTTTACTATTCTTACGGTTCCTTTTGGAAAATGAGGTATATCTTTTAGAGATTTTTTGATCTTAACTCCATAACCTTTTAAACGGAATTTCCAAAAAGATCTTTTCAGTTTTTTAAAATGCTCTTCAGTTATTGTCAAATCGACATCATTGTCCCACGGAAGGAGCCGGTTCTCTCTTATTATACCCAAAAGAGTTCCGCCTTCAAGAATGTAGGGTATATTGCTGCGGTCCAGAATTTCACATGATTCTTTCAGCATTTTTTTGGCTGTTATTTCAACATCGCCGGTAAGTCTTAATTTTCCTGACATTATTTTAAATATCCTTTTTTGAATTTTTCATGATATAAAATCCTTATCTTTCTGTAAAGGTTCAGAGGTTTTTTTCTTTTGGGCAGTTCGTTATTGTTCTTAATTTTTCTCAGTTCATCAAAAATTCTCTGAGATGTTTTTCCGTCAAGATACGGATTCACTTCAGACAGGTGTCTTTGTCTCTGTTTTGTCTGTTCGTCAGGTTTTTCCAGAGCTCTGTCAAGTGCCGGTCTAAGCTCTGATGGAGAAAGAATGTTGATACCCTTATCTTTTCTGGAAACAGTTTTGTAGGTGATTACAGGTTTGTCCAGAGCCATAAATTCATATAGAACTGATGAAGTGTCGGATATCATTACATCTGCAATATGCAGATAAGGCGTAATATCGTATGTTTCAATTATTCTTATCTTGTCACTTTGATTTTTTAATGACTCAGTCAGATTTTTATTCATGAATTCGTGGAACTTAATGATCCATATTTCATTATCTTTTATTATCCGGGGAATAAAATGCAGAAGGTCTTCTCCGGAATGCATACTACCTGAAAAAGTAGGTGAGTAAAGTACGATCTTTTGGTTCTCAGGCAGCCCATACATATCTCTTATATTTTTAGACGGGAAGTTGAGTATATGATCCATCTTAGGCCATCCTGTTTCACGCACCAGGAAATAACCGTATCTGCCGGCAAGTTCATTAAACCTCCCGGTTACAACAGGTCCGGATGTGAAATATACATCGAAGAAATGTCTTATTTTATAATGAGATTCTTTTTCTATTCCTATTCCATGGAATATCTGGGCTTTGATACCCGGCAGCCTGAAATCGATGTAATTTCCCGGTGATATGCAAACATCAGGTTGAAAAACAGCAGCTTTTTTTATTTCGGTGTAAATCGTTTTATCCTGCCAGATATAATCAGCCTTAAGAGTATCTGAGACTTTTTTGGAAACAAGGAAAGCATATTTATCTTTTTTTTCTCGGTCAAGATATTCAACCATAGGTTTTACGATCGGTATTGAATAGTATTTTGCAACATAAAACAGATATTTCATAAAAAACCGACCTTTACAAACAAAAATTTCTTTTTCAATCTGAAAATTCTCTTACACAATTATCACTTGTAGCCGCATCCCATTCCTTTACAGGGGTTTTCCAATCGCCGTAAACATATGAAAGATACCCCCTGTAATCTTCAGGTACAGAATATTCTCTGGAATCAAATTCTATTTTTGTTCTGTTATCATAATACTTTGCGGGAACGGATTTGAGAACATACGGTGTGCGATATACCGTGTAGAAATGCTGATTGTCAATCTTTCTTTTCGTAAAAATGTCCATAAGCCTGTATCCCCGAAAAAAAAGAAATTTCCTGGTCTGGACCTTTATTATTCTTACACTTCCTTTTTTAAATCCGAAAACATCTTTTTCGTAGTATCTGATTCTTGTTCTGTATCCTTTCAACCATATTTTCCATCTGATCTTTTTAAAGGCTTTGACAAAATCATAGTCTATTGAAATATCAAGATCTGTATCCCATGGGAGCAACCTTTTCTCTCTTACTATTCCGAGAAGAGTTCCATAATCGAGAATGTATGGTATATTTTCTTTTTCCAGTATTGATGTAACATCCCAGAGCATCTTTTTTGCTGTTTCAGCGTATTTTCCACTCAGCTGATTGTCACCTGTCATCAGTTAAAAATTCCTTTATATTATTTTTTATTTCAGTTGTTGATATTCCCTCTGTTCTGTTCAGATACACCACATCGCAGTATTCTTCTAGAAAATCGAATTTGCCTTTCCAATCATCACCCATTACAAAAATATTGATATCGTTCGATCTTATGTCCTGCGGTTTTTGTTCCCAATTATTTTCAGGAATAACTTTATCTACACATTTTAGAGCCCTGACAATTTGGGACCGATGCTCATACGGATAGGTGCATATTTTACCTTTAATTGCGTTAAATTCGTCTGTCGAAACCGCAACCACAAGATAATCTCCAAGAGCTCTGGCTCTTTCGAGTATCATTAAATGACCGTAATGAAAGAGATCGAATGTTCCGTATGTAATGACTTTTTTCATTTATCTCCCGCTATTGAGCATAGGTTCTTCTAAGTAATTTATCTGGTCGTTTTGTCCTTGAACTGGATATCGTAAAGCATTTTGTACTTTTCGTTTGATTTTAGAAGGTCCTCATGCCTTCCGACACCTGTGATCTCTCCCTTGTCTATCACAACTATCCTGTCCGAATTGAGTATGGTGGAAAGCCTGTGTGCTATTACGATCACGGTGCGGTCTTTCGTAGCCATCTCGATGGCCTTCTGGACCTTCTGCTCGGCTTCGGAATCGAGCGCGCTCGTGGCCTCGTCGAAGATCAGGATCGGCGGATCTCCGACCACGGCACGGGCAATGCACAGCCTCTGTTTCTGACCGCCTGAAAGGTTTGAAGCCCTGGGGCTTAGCATGGTCTGATAGCCGTACTCGAGTTTTTCTATAAATTCATCTGCATAGGCTATATTTGCAGCTTTTTTCACATCCTCAAAGGTGAGTTCTTTGTTCGATCCGTAGCGTATGTTGTTCTCGACAGTTTCGTTGAAGAGGACAGACTCCTGCGTAACCGTTCCGAAAAGGTCGTGAAGATCTTTGAGTTTTATCTGCCGGATATCAGTCCCGTCGATCTTTATGCTTCCTTTGCCGGGGTCGTAAAACCTTTCTATCAGGTTCACAAGTGTGGTTTTACCTCCGCCGCTGACCCCGACCAGAGCGATCTTTTCGCCTTTTTTTATTTCGAGTGTGATATCTTTTAGAACGGTTTTATCGTCATAACTGAAACTCAGATCTTCTATTTTAATTGAATCATGAAGTCCGGTCATTGAGATAGCTCCATCAATATCCCTAATCTCGTTCTCCCTATCCAGAATACGGAACAGTCTGTCGATAGAAACCTGTGCTCTTTTCATTTCGGTATAGTATTTTGTAAGGTGTTTCATAGGGTGTAAAATCGAAAAAACAGCGAAAAGGAAAGCAGTAAAAGCACCGAAAGACAGATCATTTGCGGGATCCAGAACCATTCTTCCGCCGATCAGAAGAACGATTACCCCTATGAGAGTGCCATTAAACTCAGAAAGAGGTACATTTACCGATTTATATAAATGGGCTTTCAACCATGATCTGTAGTATGACCTGCTATTTGCCGCAAATCTTTCCGACTCATAATCTTCCTTAGAGTAAGATTTTACTATCTTAATACCGTTGAAGACCTCCTCCAGTTTAGAATATATACTTGAATATGATTTTTGGATCCTACGGGAGTGTTTTTTTATTTTTTTGCCCAAATATGAAATAGCTAAGGCAAAAACAGGTACAATAAGTGCGATATATAAAAACAGACCTGGGCTGATAAAAAAAGCGATAAATACATAGATCATGATAAGAACTGTATCTCTTAGAGATCCGAAAAGTGACTGGATGAATTTATCACTTACTATAGTAATATCAGATGTTATTCTCACCTGAATATCACCGATCTTGTTATCTTTGTAAAAGTTCATCGGGAGGTAAAGATATTTTCTGAACATAACATTGCGGATGTATTCTGTAGTACGGCCCCTGAGCGTAACAAAAGTGATCTTGTTCAGGTAGAAAAATGAATTTTTGAGTATTATCAGAACAAGCATGGTCAGCGATATAAGCATCAGAAGAAGGTATGGGTCGGTAACTGAAAGCGTGCTATGGAACGACTGTAGAAAAGTATCGTAGAGATCGCGGCTGAATACATTAGACGGCGACATGGAAGAGAATAACTGGCCGAAAGTAACTGAAACCGCTGAAAAGAACTTACCGAAACTGTCAATTTCATCAGACACTCTCTTTGAACCGAAAACATAATCGAACAGGGGAACGGCCATAGTTACGCTTATACCGCTGAGAAATGCAAAGATGATCATTGTGAAAAAACCGGAAAGCATCAGTTTCCACTGTCTGAGCATTATTTTTATGAGTTTCTTTACATTGGCCAAAACCTTATCTCCGTCCGAATTCTCAGTTTAAGTTAAGAAATATAATCAATTCAGAGTTTTTAATCAATCTGAATGTTGAGCTTAAAATGTTTGATAATTCTAAGTATTTGAAGTATATTTGGAGTGATTAAGGCGGGGGTATAGCGAATGATTAAAACGAACTACCATATGCACAGCACTTTTTCCGACGGCAGGGCTGAGCCCGAGGAATATGTTAAAGCGGCTGTAGAGAAAGGCTTTGTTTCAATCGGGTTTACCGAGCACGGACCGACTAAGTTCAAAAAACACTGGGAGCTTCTGCCCGAAAAGGTCGCTGAATATTTTGCTGAAATTAAGAGGCTGAAGGAGTTTTATTGCGAAAAAATTGAGATATACTGCGGACTCGAGCTCGATTTTCTCCCCGGGATAGAGAATTATGATTTTTACGGCTCTCAGATCGATTACAGGATAGGTTCGATCCATTATTTTTTCGACAGCGATAATGTTTTCGGGATAGACTGCAGATACGAAGATTTTAAAAAAACGGTGTTCGATCACTTTGGCGGCGATGTAAAAAAAATGGTCGGTGAATTCTATTCACGGATAATCCGGATGGTCGAAAAATTCGATCCTGAGATTATCGGACATTTCGATCTGATCAAGATAAACAATTCAAATAATGAGTTTTTTCATGAAGGGGAGAGGTGGTATCAAGACGAGATCATGAAAGTTCTCCAGTACATCGCCGGAAAAGGCACTATGCTCGATGTTAATACGGGCGGAATTACCCGTGGTTTCCTCACAGAACCCTACCCTGGCCCGTGGGCTCTGCGGGAGGCCGCGCACCTGAAGATACCGGTCACGCTTAATTCAGACGCGCACAGGCCGGAGCATATTGACGGCAATTACGAGCTTGTTACGCAGATACTGAAAGACGCGGGTTACAGGGAGAAAATGATACTGCGCTCCGGAAAATGGGAGAGCGTGAGCCTGTGAATTCCGTACTTGTCGCGCTGCTGCTCGGCGGCCTTGCCGGCTATGCCCTCAGAGAAAGAAAAGCCGTCCTGAAACATCTCGACAGGATCACATTTTATTCGGTGCTTGCACTGCTTTTCTTTCTGGGGCTATCTGTCGGTGCGAACGATGTTATCGTTTCAAATCTTCACAGCCTAGGCCTGAAGGCTTTCGTTCTGAGCGTCTCGGCCGTTATCGGAAGCGCGGCGGCATCATGGATAGTTTACAGGTTCTTTTTCGGAGCAGGC
Organism: Candidatus Delongbacteria bacterium; assembly: GCA_007124045.1. Classification (GTDB taxonomy): domain Bacteria; phylum UBA4055; class UBA4055; order UBA4055; family UBA4055; genus SLFX01. Next base: position 14,483 of record SLFX01000011.1, read on the forward strand.
GATGAAAAGTAGCCTTATTATAATAGTTTTTTTCACCGCGGGAATAGTTGTAGGTCTTATGATGAGCGGATCCGGCCTTTCGTTGGCAAGCGGAATGAGTTCTTACGCACTTCACTTTTTGCTGTTCCTGATAGGAATATCCGTCGGAAGCGACCTTAAGGTTTTCAAGATCCTGAAAAAACTGCATTTTAAAGTCGTTCTCGTGCCGGTTTCGGTCATTTTCGGAACACTTGCGGGCGCGGCGGCAGTATCGTATTTTATTCAGGACATCACGCTCTCCGAATGCCTCGCGGTCGGGTCGGGCTTCGGCTATTACAGCCTTTCGAGTATATATATTACAGAGCTGAGAGGGGAGAGTCTGGGAGTGATCGCCCTTCTTTCCAACATTATCCGCGAGGTGATTACACTAACAGCCGCGCCGCTTCTGCTTGCACTATTCGGAAAACTAGCGCCCTTAGCCTCGGGCGGAGCGACTTCGATGGATACTACACTTCCTGTCATAACAAGATACTCAGGCAGGGATTATGCGGTCATCGCAGTGTTTTCCGGTACCGTGCTGACTGTTCTGGTTCCTTTTATGGTAACATTTTTTCTGTAACTTATTTTGAAAAACGGAGTATAAGTGTTATATTACATCAAAGAATAAAGCAGGAGTTCATGTGAAAAATACCCTACTGATAATAATCGCTCTGATAATCACAGCCATTTATTTCTCAGGATGTAAATTGGACAGCACAAGAACTATAGTTCCCGAAGACGGCCAGAGAGTTGTCGCCTACATTATGGAATCGGACAGGTATCTCTTCAAACAGTCAAATTATAGACTGAAAGTTGAAGGTATGGTGATCGCCTCTCCTCTGCCGCGTTTCGATCATTTCAAGATAGATCAGAGTATTTATAACTCGGCAGCCAACTATTCGTTAAAACCGGGCTACATCCACTTTTATCTTACGCCACAGCAGGCATCAGACATACACCTGTACAACAGCGCATATTTTGAAGTTTCGACAGATTTCGGTCATATTTTCGGTAATCAGTCAAGGCCCCCGCTCATAAGTGACATAAAAATAAACGGAACGGAAGCTGATTACAGCCCATTGAATATTCATAATGCGCAGATCGTTCTGTCCGACAAGCTTGAGGTATCCTGGGATTACAATGATGAAAAACCCGATTTTCTGTGGATTTACGGATATTATTCTTATCACGACGGTTTTACCGACCGTGTTATGAAAATAGATGAATATGTTAGAAGCAGTGTATCTTCTTTCAGACTTTTCAATACGGGGGTGCTTCAGTGGGACGGAAGAGTAAATTTTAATATTGAACCCTACAACGGCCCGATACCTACCAATGGTTCAGCCTCGAACATGTCGGGCGACGGGCACGGTACACTTTACTGGTCTCACCTGCCTGATTACTGTGAACTTGAAGTAAAAGTCGGAAGCGGATACTTTAAAAGCCAGTCCGACCGTGTTAAAGAAAAGATCGGTCTTATGAGGAACAGTTTTCTTGAAAATATAATAATGGGAGAATTCAAATGAACCCGGTACTGAAAAAAATAAAGAATATTTATGCGGAAGGATGTGTAACGGTCATAATGAACACGCACAGAACAAGGCCGGATAACTCAAAGGATCCTCTGCTTTTAAAAAATCTGCTTAAAGAGGCACAGGAAAGGCTTGACAGAGAATTTGACAAAAGGTTTGCGGGGACGGTAATGGGAAATCTGAACGCCGCAGCTGATAAAATAGATCATAATTACAATCTCGAAAGCCTCATTCTGTTCGCGAACACAGAATTTTCGGACTTTACCAGACTGCCCGTAGGAGTGACTGACAGGGTCGTAATAGACAGCACCTTCGCCACCCGTGATCTTGTCAGGGCCATGAGGCAGGAATCATCATATTATGTGCTTGTGCTGAGCAGGCAGCAGGCGAGGCTTATCGAGGCTCACAATGACAGGGTAATAGAAGAGAAAAGCGGTGCATTCCCGTTTGAGAACGGACTTTATACTACCGACAAAGAAAAGCTTACCTCCAATAAAGGGCAGGACAATCTTATCGAGGAGTATTTCAACAGGGTTGACAAGCTTGTGAACGAGACGGTCAGAGACAATCCCCTTCCTGTTGTTATAAGTACAGAGACAAGGAATTATGATCACTATATTAAAGTGGCTGACAACAGGGATATCATTCTCGGTCATATTGCAGGTAACAGAGATCTTGACAAGGCAATTCATATAGTTCCCGATGCATGGGAGTTCGTTCAGGAAGAAGTCAGGAAGAAAAATGATATAAGAATCGCCGAGCTTAAAAAGGCCGTCAGTGCCAACAGATTTGAGTCGGATTCTAATGAGATATGGAAAGCGATCAAAGAAGGAAGAGGGAATACGCTTTTCGTAAAAAAAGGATTTTACCTTCCGGTTGAACTTGAGGACGGCAGAAAGAGTGATGATATAATTGATGAAATGATAGAACAGAACCTCGCTTTCGGCGGAGATGTTGTTTTTCTGGAAGGCGACGAACTGGAAAAATTTCAGAATCTGGCTCTGACTACAAGATACTAACGGGCCGAATGAATTGATAAACATCACAAATATATCTTTGCGTTTTCAGGATAAGGTCATCTTTGATTCCGTATCAATGTTCATAAGAGATACCGAGAGGATCGGTATCGTCGGCGACAACGGGACAGGCAAGACAACTTTTTTAAGGAGTCTTTTGAACGAGGTTTATCTTGACAAAGGATCTATTGAAATAAAGAAGAATAAGAGCATTGCATGCCTCTCGCAGACAGCTACCGAGCTTCCTGAAGTTACTGTTCTCGATTTTATGCGTGATTCGTGCGGAATATCCGTTATCTGGGCGAAAATGAAAAATCTGGAAAAGCAAATCTCTGTTTGCGATCACGAGTCGAAAAAATATGATCAGATCCTAAAAAAATATGAAGATACAGTTCATGATTTCGAGATCGCGGGCGGATATTCTTTCGATGCTGAAGCAAAAAGAATACTTGCAGGTCTCGGTTTTAAGGAGGATGATACCCTCAGGCTCTGCACAGAATTCTCGGGCGGCTGGAAAATAAGAATAAACCTTGCCGTGGTCCTTTCCCGAAACGCCGATATTCTTCTGCTCGACGAGCCGACCAACCATCTGGATTCAGAAAGTATGGAATGGCTTGAAAGCTACCTTAAGGACCATCAGGGAGCGATCATAACGGTATCGCACGACAGAAGATTTCTGGACAAAATGGTTTCCAGGATACTTGAGCTTAAACGCGGAAAATTTGAAACATACAGCGGAAACTATTCTTATTACCTGAAAGAAAAAGACAGAAGGCTTGAGGTTCTAAGAAAAGAATACGAGGCCCAGCAGGGCGAGATCAAACGGATACAGGAATTCATTGAAAGATTCAGATCCAAGGCAACCAAAGCCGCTCAGGTCCAGAGCAGGATCAAAATGCTTGAAAAATTCGATGTGATCGAACTTGAAAAAGATTCAAAAAAAATAAACATAAAATTCCCTGATACGGTAAAGAGCGGCAACGAGGTCATCAGGGTAAGAGGGCTCGGAAAATCATACGGGGAACTCAAAGTTTTTGATGAGGCGGAGTTTACAGTTTACAGGAGCGAAAAAATTGCGGTCGTGGGAAAGAACGGAGCGGGAAAATCAACACTTTTTAAGATACTTGCCGGAGAAACCGGACCAACAGCTGGAAGTTTTGAATTCGGACTTAATGTCGTGCCCGCATATTTTTCGCAGGAGAGCGCGGAGAACCTGTCTGCCGAAAGAACGGTCTGGGAGGAAATTCTCGCCTGCGGCTCGAGCGAAAACGATACAAGGCTCAGAACTCTTCTTGGCTCGTTTTTGTTTTCAGGAAACGATATTTATAAACCTGTAGCTGTACTGAGCGGCGGCGAAAAATCCAGGCTGGCTCTTTTGAAGATACTTCTCAGCAAAAGCAACCTTCTGATACTCGACGAGCCGACAAACCACCTTGACGCCGCTACCAAAAGCCTTTTCCAGCAGGCTCTTTTGAGCTATGAAGGGACCATAATCATCGTATCACACGACAGGTATTTCCTGGACGAACTCGCCGGAAAGATCATCGAGATAAAGGACGGAGTTGTAAAAGTCATTGAAGGCAATTACAGTTTCTATATTGAAAAGCGCGATCAGACTGAAGCTGATGAAAAAGCAGTTCATACTCAGGAACAGGAGAAAAAAGAGGATGAGAACGCCGGCGTTAAATCCAAAGAGCAGAAAAGAGAAGAGGCGAGGCTCAGAAACCTGATCCACAGGGAAACGAAGTATTATAAGGAAAAACTCGAGGCTGTCGAGGCGGAGATCTCCTTAATGGAGGAGAGAAAAGCCTCGATAGAGGCACTGCTCTGTTCCGGAACGGCGGATGATTATGATAAAACTGTTGAGCTCAGCAGGGAGATCGGGGAGCTAGAAATACAGCTTGCGTATAAGATAGATGAGTGGTCCGATCTCAACGAAAAAATGGAAAAAAAGCTCAGTTCGATAAAATGAAAGATCAGAAGGCGGCCTATATATATGCACTGCTCGCTGTGTTCTTCTGGTCAACTGTTGCAACAGCTTTTAAACTTACACTAAAAGAACTTGACCAGTTCCAGATGCTTTTTGTTGCATCGGTCTCATCTGCCGCAGTTCTTTTTATATCCCTTGCGATACAGAGAAAAACTACTCTCATAAAGGATCTGAGCCGTAAAGATTACTTGAAATCGGCTTTTCTGGGAGCTTTGAATCCTTTCGCATATTACCTAGTGCTTTTCAGGGCATACGACCTTTTAAGAGCTCAGGAGGCTCAGACTCTCAACTATTTCTGGGCGATAATTCTCGTACTTCTGTCAATACCGCTTCTCGGGCAGAAGATCGCCGGAAAAAGCCTCGCGGCGATATTTATCAGTTTTTTCGGGGTCTATGTAATTTCAACTCAGGGCGATATTTTTTCATTCCGGTTTACCGATACTTTAGGAGTTGCCCTCGCCCTCGGTTCAGCCTTCATCTGGGCACTCTACTGGATATACA
>SLFX01000027.1 GCA_007124045.1 Candidatus Delongbacteria bacterium
AATTTTGCAGAGATCCAGTTGCCGGTTCTCGCTACATCGGATGCATCATTAATAGGGTTAACTTCGGCAACTTTGGGTGGTGAGGTTACAGAAGACGGAGGAGCCGATGTCAGCGAGAGGGGAATAGTTTATTCTCTGATAACTGATCCGGTAATAGGCGGACAGGGAGTCAGTAAAATTCAATCAGGCATCGGAACGGGTATATTCAGTGAAGAAGTAACAGGACTTGAACCTGACACAGAATATTTCTTCAGAACTTACGCTATAAATCAGGCAGGTACTGCATACGGTGTCGTGAAATCATTTATCACAGACGAGCTTTTAGCTCCCACGAACATTGTGGTGTCATTTTCAGGATCGGACATTATACTTACATGGACAGCGGCTCAGGGAGCAACAGGATATGTTGTTTACTCTTCAACAGATCCATACGGAATATTCAATGTTGATGTGACCGGAAATTTTGACGGTTTAACATGGACAGCACCTGACCCGGGTGTTGTTAAAATGTTCTACAGAGTTACTTCACTTTGTGATTAAGAGAGAATTTTTTTAATACAGCAAAAAGCCCCGGATGACCGGGGCTTTTTGATTGCTAAATGAGAAATGTTGTTCTAGAAAGGTTTTCTTCCGTTTCGCCATACAACGCTGTTCCAGTCTTTGGTTTTTTGAGTAGATACCTTTGCCCACCTGTGTTGTCTGTTAAGACCGTAGAGTGAGAACTGCTCCTCGAATTCCGGACCGGGACCCCAGAATTCAGGTAATCCAAAAGTGGGATCAAGATAGCGCTGGTCCTGAATCAATATCTTTGACATTGCATTAGCCGGATCTCCGACAGCTGATCCGCCCTGTTCGTTAAGAGTTATAGCACTGCCGATATTTACGAATCTTGTACCCGGTCTGTACCATGTGCCGTCTATTCTGTATCTGTCGAAAGTTTTTGTAGGGTCAGATGCCTGAAGGGTTGTGTTTTGAGAAACATAAGCAGCAGTAGTGAATAGAGTTTCACTGTCACGGGTATTGTAAATGATCGGCTTGGCCTGTGTCGCTATTTGGGTTTCGTCCAACCCCAGTTGTGAAATTACACTCAGCTTGGTTTTGGATCCTGAATCTTTCATAGCTTTCCAAAGATTTTCAAGATGAGCCGGATTTGTAAAATGCCAAAACATTTCATCCCTGTTGTCGTGGATATATGTTTTGAGATGTTCCACTTCTTTGGCGTAGAAGTGGTCAGTTACAGTGATCTGGCTTCTTTCGGTGACTAGAGTAAAATCTGCGTAGGAATTGCCTTTAATAGTAACATTTCCGTAGTTATCCGGAACGGCTATTCCGGAATAGAATCCGGATCCTTTTCCGATTGGGATGTCATTATTGAGTGTTGAAACTTTCGCAAAAGTGGAACCGTCTTTTGTATAGACTTCTATATCAACAGCTCCAGAACCGTCAGAAGGAAGTATGAACATACCTCTTCCCGGACCGTCTATTACAATATCCGCCCATTTCCATGTTACGCCTTCGGGGTCAAGCGGATCTGCATTTTTATCATACCGGGTTATCCTCCCGTCCGGATGTTTAAATGATCTTGTAAGATAATCTACCACCTCGGGCTCAGTAAATTGACCTCTTATACCGAGTCCCATTCCGAAGTAATGTTCCATATCGAGTACATTCTGGCCTTCTGAGTTCCCCCACCAAGTTTGTGCATCTGCAGAACTTTTTACAGTCTGTAATGGGAATGATATTCCGCCATATTCGGTTCCGGCATAAGAAAAGAATCTCGGACCCTCATTGTTATCACCGGTTTGGACATCAAGTCTCATTCTAGAGGCATAATAAACCGGTCCGTATCTTACATCCTTATAGTTCAGTGCGCTTTGCGCACCTCCAAATCCGGTTGAAAACAATGATGTTACAATTGCTTCAGAGTTTTCCAGCCATTCCAGATTGGCTATATAGTGCTGGTTATATACATTTGAAAGCAGAATACCGGCTAATTCGCCTGTATCGGGATCCCATGCGTATGATTCAAGCAGCCATACTGCTTCATCGGGGTTGTCGAACCTTGATCCTTTGTAGCGGACATTTATAATTTCGAAGCCGTCAATTTGTCTTCCCGGATGTTCAAAAACAGAAGAAGCATGTACATAGAATCTTCCGTCTATTGTCATCGGGTTTTTTTCATCATAGTTCGGTAAAGTTTTTTCATACACGACATACTGATTCTCGTCGGGAAAAGAATTATACTGATTTGTGCCGATACCAAACTGAGATGTGCTTGAACCGCGTCCGGCTTCTAATCCTGATCCGGCTTCCTGATACTGGTTCATATCAGCCGGAGGTGTATAGTTGTGTGTATTCCAGTTTATTCGGACTTCCGGATCCTGATTCACCCACCAGTTGACATTATAATTGGAAGCACTTTCTGCCGCCCAGTAAAGTCTGAGGCTCTGTTCATTGCGGCGTACGCTGAGTGTGGATTGATTGGTTACCCAGAAAAAACCGGCAGACATAATAGAAAGAAGCAGCACTATTACGATCGCCATAACCAGTCCGAAGCCTTTTTTATTTTCAGTTTTCATGATTTCCTCCTTTTTTAATAGCCGTAAAATGAGGCTACATGTTTTGTATAGTAGGTTGCTGAAACAGACTCATTTTCGTAACCTGTGCTAGTCTTGTACAAAAGTTCTACATCAACTTTGTGATACTTCATCGGGAATACATTTCCAAAATGGTCTGTGTTTACCTTAAATTTGGCTATGAGCTTACTATCTTCGCCTTTTCTTCTTCCGAACATTCTGTAATAGCCTGTTCCGCTTTGAGAAGATCTCATCATCGCACCCTGCCCGTCTGATGCCCATTTCCGCTGTGTTCCATCGGCATTGTGTATAATAAGGGTTTCTCCGTCAGTTGACATAGCGACACCTTCGCGAACATCGTTAGAAAGAGCAAGCATAATGTTGTGGACGCTCGTATTGGTCATAGTGTGAAGGTTTGTCTCATTGACAAGTCTGTTGGACATAGCGATAGCGTTTATTGTTCCGAGACCGACTATGCCTGCAATGAGGGAAACTACGATGGTTTCAAGCAGTGTGAATCCTTTATTGGTCTTCATAAGTCCCTCCTTACCAAACATTTGGTTCATTAGATAAAATTCTCATGACCAGTCTGTCATTATGATTAATGTTTCCTGTGTTAGAGGGCGACCAGTCAACTACAGCCTCGATGATTCTGACATTAGCGGTCGCTGTTGTGTAGATAGTTCCGACCGGCATAATTCTCAGACGGTATGTATAATCGTCAGCCGAAAAAGAAGATTTTCTTTGGACAGCAATTCCGTCTATAAGTTCCTTGCTGCTCAAATATGAATCCAAGGTCGCAGCTCCTTCCATTCTCTGAATTTCCTCAAAGTGCTGACTGATGATCTGAGTGGCATTATGAATGTGCGAATTTCTGATATTGATCCTCTTTACTATGGCAAAACTGTACATCATTGTACCCAGGCTGAATGCCAGTATTACCGCCGTTACAAGAATCTCTATCAGTGTTATACCTTTTTTCATTTTTTTCACCTCCTCAAGGTGAGATTTTCTGTGTTTGCTTTGACTTGTACTTTTTGTTGCTCTAAAAAACTCTGATCGGGATCCATCAAAGTATCAATGTGATGCTTTCTTCGATTTAATTTCCGGCTTTACCTCCTTTTTAGATTGAACTTACCTTGGGGATGTAATTTTATACACCCTTCCAATTCAAATATACGAAAAAAAAGATCAAAGGTCAAGTGTTTTTTTCATTACAACAGCTTTTCAAGCTCGATGATCCTGTCCCTGTATTCGGCCGCCTTTTCGAACTCAAGAAGTTCGGCGGCCTCTTCCATAAGCGATCCTAGTTCAAGGATCTCTTTCCGCAGAGATTCTTTATCTTTTCCGTAAGAGGCGGTCGGGTCTGCAACGCGGTCGGGCTTGTCCTTTTTGAGGCCGGCGGAATAAAGTATCTGTTCGGCTGATTTATACACTGTTCGCGGAATGATATTGTGCTGTTTGTTATACGCGGCCTGTTTTTCCCTTCTTCTAGCGACCTCTTCAATGCAGTTTCTCATTGAGTCGGTCATATTATCGCCGTAAAATATTACTCTTCCGTTAACATTCCTCGCGGCCCTGCCGGCCGTCTGAAGAAGTGATCTTTTGTCGCGGAGGAAACCCTCCCGGTCAGCATCAAGAATACCTATCAGAGATACTTCGGGCAGGTCAAGGCCCTCCCTGAGCAGATTGATCCCGACAAGAACATCGAATTTTCCCAGTCTGAGATTGCGGATGAGCTTTACTCTTTCTAGCGATTCGATCTCGCTGTGCATGTATTCGGCTTTTATACCGTTCTCTTTAAGAAAAGCTGTCAGATCCTCGCTCATCCTTTTGGTCAGGGTGGTCACAAGCACCTTTTCCTTTTTTTCCACAACTCTCAGTATTTCCTCCATCAGATCGTCAACCTGGCCGGTGGAAGGTTTTACGATTATATCGGGATCAAGTATCCCGGTCGGACGGACTACCTGCTCGACAATAAGACCGTCAGATCTTTCAAGTTCGTAATCGGCGGGAGTCGCGGAAACATAAAGGGTTCTTGATGTGACATCTTCGAATTCGCCGAACTGCAGAGGCCTGTTGTCGAGCGCGGAGGGGAGCCTGAATCCAAAATCCACGAGCGTCTGTTTTCTGCTTCTGTCGCCCTTATACATTGCCCTGATCTGAGGGACAGTAGCATGACTTTCATCTATTATCAGAAGAAAGTCGTCGGGGAAGAAATCGATCAGACAGTACGGGCGCTGCCCGGCCTTTCTTCCGGAAAGATGCCTGGAATAATTCTCGATCCCCGGACAGAATCCCATTTCCCGCATGAATTCTATATCCATTTTAGTGCGGTTTTCTATTCTCTGAGCTTCGACGAGCATATTGTTGTCCCGGAAGAATTTAACCCTTTCTTTCAATTCTTCTTCTATTCCGCCGAGAGCATTCTTCAGTTTCGGCTGCGTCACCACAAAATGTTTCGCGGGATATATGTTTACCGAGTCAAGCTTTTCGATGACATTTCCGCTCACATAGTTTATAATCTCGATCCTTTCGACTTCATCTCCGAATGTGTGGAGCCTTATTCCGGTATCGTCGTATGCGGGATGGATATCAATAATATCGCCCCTGATCCTGAAAGTGCCGTGCAGAAGTTCATAATTGTTCCGCTCATACTGCATCTCGACAAGTGAGTTAAAAAACTTGTTTCTGTCTATCATGTCACCGCTGCATATCTGTATTGAGAGCTCTTTGTAATCTTCCGGCGAGCCGAGTCCGTAAATGCAGCTTACTGAAGCGACAATTATCACATCATTTCTTGAAATAAGCGACGAGGTTGCTTTCAGTCTGAGCTTTTCGATCTCTTCGTTGGATGAAGTTGTTTTTTCAATATAAAGATCTCTCGACGGCACATACGCTTCCGGCTGATAGTAGTCGTAGTAACTGATAAAATACTCTACTGCATTTTCGGGGAAGAATGCCTTGAGTTCGCCGTATAACTGAGCGGCAAGGGTTTTGTTGTGGGATATTATAAGTGTCGGCTTGTTAATATTCTGTATAACATTTGCCATAGTAAAGGTCTTTCCGCTTCCGGTCACGCCCAGAAGGGTCTGGAATTTTATTCCTGAAGTAAAATTCCGGGACAGCTGTTCTATGGCGGAAGGCTGATCTCCGGCCGGTTTGAAGGGTGAGTGGAGTCTGAATTCTTTTTTCACGGGTGTAATTTAATCAAAGATACGGACTAAATCAATCTGTAATGAACCTTTTTTGAAACAGTTTCGTATAAGAACGGGCTTGACATTTCAACCTTAAAAACTTAAATTAACCGACTTAATTTACATGAGAATGAGAATGAAGGTAACTGCAGCACATATCAGAATAAACCGCATCGTGTTTTTTATATTGTTGATTTCGGTGAATGTTTTATTTTCCCGGACAGCAGCAGCAGGAAGTTCGATG
>SLFX01000160.1 GCA_007124045.1 Candidatus Delongbacteria bacterium
ATAGTTCTCTTTGTTCTTTTTCTTCCTGTGTTCTTTTCTTCTTCATCGGTCTGTTCTCCTATTAATTTTTTTCGGAAATTTAATCCTAACAGACCATTTACACAAAATTATTTACACTCCCCCATATCTCTAAAAAACGACTTATACAAACGGTTCTTTCCTGAATACATTTTTTTTGCCAATTGCAAATCAATCACTCCTGCTATCATGTAACAGACAAAATGAATAGCGAAAAACAATATGCTGAATTTAATGTAAGTAATAATAATTGACTCCTTATTTGTTGTTTAACTTAGTATGAGATTTAGGAAATGTGTTCTTCCTCAGTTTTAGTAAGTTCAGGAATAAGACCTTCACAAAAATTTTTTATAATTTTCTTAACCCTCTTTATTTGTAATTCATATAAAGCCATTATAATCACCCTTCAGTATTTATTATTACATATGAAACAAGATTTAATCTTTTGACTGGTTCAAACCCATTTGCCTCATAAAATAACCTGGTTGGTTCAGTGTCATCAGTCAAAAGAACTTTTTGTCTAACATTTTTAAATTTATCAAGAACTGCTTTCAATAATTTTGAACCTATTCCCTGTTGTTGATATTCTCTTAAGACCAGAATATCCTGAATATAAATAATTGCTTCTCCATCACCAACAACTCGAATTAATCCAACCAGATCGTTTTTATCCCACGCTGATAGTATATAAAAAGAACTATTTAAAGCTCTGATTAATTTTTTTATGTTTTTAGTATAATTAGTCCATCCCACATTATTATATAAATTTAAAACATCACCTTCTGTAAAAGAAGAATTATGTTTATAAACAATCTCAGACATAAGTCACAACTCCATAAAGTGATTTTCAGGTTTTTCACATAACGGTCATGGCTAAAAGCTCATAAGATAATATAACACGGTCAAGTCATTTTTCCAATGTTATGTACCGGTTGCCAATTGATCGACACGGCGTTGCTAAACGCCCTCGAAGAAATCTTCATCGATCTCTTTAACCTCGTAAGTATTTGAAACCTGAACACCGACTCCATATTCGTGCATAAGATCAACTAATTTCTGACCATCGATTAAGATAATCGTGTGATGTGCAGCCTGTGCTTTTGCCATAGCTTTGCTATCAAAGGATGATGTAGTAACAAAAACACCCTTAGTCGTATCGCCGCTCATAGCTCCGATAAAATTTCTAATATCTAATTCGCGGACTTTATTATCAGAATATCTCTTAGCCTGAATGTAGATTTTATCGAGACCCAACTTATCTTCATTTATAATGCCGTCAATTCCGCCATCCCCTGATTTCGAAGTTTCAATAAAATCACCGTAGCCCATTTTTTTCAATAATTTCAATATCACTTTTTCAAAAAAATACGGATCAATATGTTTTAACTTTTCTAATAACTCTAATTTGACCTGTGTTTCAATAGCTGTGAAACCTGAGTCAATCAAATCCTGTGGGGATGAATTCTTTAAATCCGCATTCATTTTATCGCTTTGATTATCTTCCTTATAAAAATCCAGGAAATTCTTATCATTCTCAATTTCATTCAAAGTCAGGTTTTTTTTGGCGGATTTTAAACCTTTTTCTGTAATTTTAACCATTCCTCGCTCAGGATATTCGATGTACCCTCCTTTTTTCAGATACGATTTACCCCATGCGATACGATTATGAATAAGAATATCACCACTTTTCGTTTTCTGTTCTAGGAGTTCAGGTGGAAGGTTTGAAAAATATTTCTCAACAACTTTAAGCAGAAGGTCCCGATGACTTACTGTTTTACCATCGCTTAATAATTCAAGAATCGGACTGAATGTTTCGTGAAATTTTGGAATTTCCATGCGTTTCTCCTATTTTAAACCACTCTACAATTGAAAATCTTACACAACGGCTCTGGCTAAGAAACGTGCGGGTTTTGGAACGCAAATTTGTCAACCGAGTACCGAGTTTTGTTATGTGATGTAATGTTCATTTTACCGTGTTAGCCCGCATGTTTTCTTAGCCTATGTTAGCTGCTGGGCGTTCTTTTTCAATATTGATTCGAACCAGAGAATAGCTGCTTCTCCTTCCATCTTGGTCACATTGTCGGCACTCCTGCTGTGTCTAATTGCATTTCTGAGGTTACTTAACTGATTGAATTTTATGGACAGGTTTTCTTTGTTTTGGAAAGTGCCTTTAAATTTTGACCAAATGGTTTTGTTGCTTATGGTCTGAAAGTATTCTTGAAGGTCAAAATATTCCAGCTTCCTTGAAAAGTCCTCAAAATCTTCTTCAGACAATGAGGGATTCTTTTTAAGTTCTCTTGTAATCCTGTCATTTACCTTTTGTTGGATATGGGAAGGGATAAAAGTTTTAAATATGTCGTCTTTTCCATTTTGAAGCTCTTTGGCGATTTGCTTACGGATTGAAAACTCAACTTTCTCAATTCTGTCATTGAGTTCTTGAAGATTGACCGGTAAATCAACTTTTTCATTTATAATTATGTCCTCAACAGCCTGAATGATTGAGTTTTTTCTCTCCTTAATGAACTCGTAATAGTCCTCCTTGGTGAACGGATCCCGGAGTAAAATTTCAACCGCTTTCCTTGAAACCAAATGAGATTCAAGCACCTTATAAACTTTTTCTTCACTATTGTTTTCCAACATTCTTTTTAGGTAAACATTAGGAAGTTGTGAATGGATCACCTTTCTGTTAGTGTCAGCCGAAATAGCGGTGCGGTTTAAAATTGAATTAATGTCGTTTCCAATATGCTCTTTACCCCAAGAATGTGGAACAATATGATGGTCGTCCAATGCTTCATATTCTGGCAGGTCAAAAGTTTCCCAATCTCTTGCTTCATTAAGAATGAATAAGTTGAAAATTGCTTTGTAAATCGCAGATCCTTTTTGGTTTTCTCTTTGTAAATCAATGCTCTTGTATGATGAGAGAAATTCAACTATTAAATCAGGTTCCTTGTCATCATCATCAAACCACTTTTTCAAATCCATGAAGTCTTTGGCTGAAGTTGATTCTACCGAACTTGAATACCGATTTAAAAAGACGGAAGCCCAATACCATTGTCTGATTTTTCCATTAACATCTACCTTATTCGATAAATTGGAGTTTTCAACGTATTTTTTGATGGCAGAGAGAGCTGGAATTATTGAAGGATATGGGACAAATTCGGGTTTAATTGCACCAAAGTCCCTTGGATTTTTAAGCACTTTGATAGTCCGTTCAATTGCACTAACAGCCTCATGCCATTTATTTGTGAATTCCTGTTTGTCACCTACGAGTACGATTTGCTCTTTTGAGCCATCTTCCTTTTTAATGGTCTTTATGGCATCTGGCACTAAGTAATACAGGTATTTGGCAGAACAATATGACTGTGAAAGAATTGACATGACCTGTAAAACATGCACTTTCATTTTCTTAGAGTCGGTAAAGTCAAGTTTTGCAGAGGCCTTTTCCCAGAGTTCTTTTAGTTTGATTTCTTTTGGTCTCAGAATAGCGTTCAAAAGGTCGAAAATATCCAACCGGATTCCTTTACTGTTAATGTGAGTAAAAATGTCGCAAACCTTACCAACCTCAATGTCGCTATCTAATTCAATATAACTGATGTTGTAGCTTTTGAGAAGGTCATCCATTAAATCTTTTAGTTCTTTGGCATTGTCAATGTATATCTGAACTTGCTCTTTGGATGGTGGTTCTTCCGTTTTAGCGTATTCATTTTCGTAGTGTTCAAGTTTGTTCTGCCAGAAGTCCCGATATTCTTTTATCCAGTCACCAATTTCCCAACTTCCTCCTTGCATTACACCTAATGGGAAAATATGCGATTCAAATTGCATTTCTCGATTCTCTATTAGCCTGCTGTAGTATTTTGTCTTGTTGTAATAAAAGAAGGCTTCCTCATAATTTTCTTCCAGTAGTTCATTGATTTTGAGGAAAAACAAATAGGGGCTTTTCCTGTATGGGAATTTCTTCTCCGGTTGAAAGAAAGCATAATGAATTGCTGTCAAGCGTTGTTGTCCATCAAGTACGATATAGTCAGGATTGTTTTTACCTGTAAACCCGTAAATTGGTTTACAACTCAAGACATCAAAATTTTGTTTGTTCCCTTCCCATAACAACAAAGTCCCGATATAATAGTCCATGAAAATCGACTTTATCAAGTCTCTCACGTCCCAAGGTCCCCATTCAAAGTCTCGTTGAAAGTCTGGGATCACAAATTTTCCTTTCCTGATTTCATCAATCAGTTTGTCAAGATGGATTTTCTCTGGTTTCTGAACATTTTTCATTTGGCAGTCCTTTTTTTCGCCTTGCAGCTAACGTGCGGCTAAACCTCATATGACATTTATTTTTACTATATTTCAAGGTTCTCCTGCAGACTTCTGTTTTGCCCTCCGGTTTCTTAGAAAGTGGTTGTATCCGCGAAAGTGAAATCCTTTATCAGCATGGTCGGCACCTTGGTGTTGGCGGCTATGTTGAACTCTTTTCCGAGCATGAGGATGTTCGAAGACGCCCTGTGGATTATTTCGTTGAACCTGAGGTTATTGACCGAGTGTTTTATCTTGCCGTTCTCGAAATAATAGATACCGTCCCTCGTCAGGCCTGTGATTTCGTTCTTTCTGGTGCTTACATTCCTGATATACCAGAAGTTATTGATGATAAGGCCGTTCTTTACCTTCTTCATCATTTCTTCCTCGGTGGCTTTTCCGCCTCTGATGATGATGTTGGAGATAAAATTCGGTTCAGCCTTGATCTTTGCGGCATAGGATCTGTCGGTGACCAGCTCTCTTAGAACCCCGTCCTTTACCCAGTCTATGTTCCTCGCTGCCACGCCGCCGCCGCTGAAAGGCGATACGGTGATATCTTTCTCATCCAGTCTGGACTGGAGCGTGAATTTTTTGCCGAACATGTTCTTGCCGGTCTGTCCGGCCATTGCGGAGATGCCGTAGTCAGCCGTTTTTCTGTCGAAAAAATAAAGCAGGAACATGAAGAAGTTCAGAACTGCCTGGGGGCGCAGTATGACATTGTACTGGCCGGCTTCAATCTTCTTGGGCTTGGTCAGCGCATCAAACTGCGAATTTAACAGAGCGATCTCGTCTTTGACGCAATAATCATTAATGTCCTTAACGCTTCTTGATACCTTCGTCTCTTTGGATTTGTTATCAGCCATTGTCATAGAGTTGTCGAATTCTGTTGATGTGTCGAAAGCCTCGAAACCGTTTTTTGTCTTTAGATAGAAATCGGTGACGGTCTTGGTCACGAGCCCGGATACGAAAGCTTTTTTCTTTTCGGCATTATCCACTATCTGCTTTATTACCGAAACCATATCCTTCATATTAGCTTTCGCGGTGTTTTCCGAAATATTGTCGGTCTTGGGTATCTTTGTTTTCTTCGCGCTCGGTACGAATTCCGGATCGGGTTTGTTCAGCTTTGCGATGTTCTGGGCGGTTTCGATCATTCTTTTCAGTTCGGCCTCGTCGAACGAGTTTATTCTGGCGGACCCTGTTTTATTTCCGTAGGAAACATCCAGGCTTACGCCGTGCCTTAATCCCGACATATTCTGAGTGATCATATTCTGGGCATATCTTGTCATTTCAGCATCGTAACTGTAAACGGACAGCGTATAATCGTCGGCCGTGCAGTGTTTTTCTATAAATTTTGCCGCTTTCTGAATTTCTTTCTTCATTTTGAACCTCCGACCCTGATATTTTTAAATCTCGCTGTTGAAGCTCCGTGAGTCATTCTCGATGCCTGCATAGGCTGTCCTTTTCCGCAATTGTTCACACCAAAATCCTTCCAGTACCTTTCATCGCAGATCGCATCGCAGGAGTTCCAGAATTCCGGATTATTCGATTTGTAGAGAACATCTTTGAGCGGCCGCACTTTCTTACCGTTCTTTATCTCCCAGAACATATCTCCTCCGAACTGGAAATTTACCCTGTGCTGGTCTATTGAGAAAGATCCTCTGCCTTCGATATATATACCGTCCTCGGTGTCTGCTATAAGCTCCTGAGGAGAAAGTCTTTTTTTGCCAGGTTCGAGATAGAGATTCGGAATTCTGTTTATGGGGAAATCGAAATAATTGGTCGCTCTGCAGCAGCCTCTGCTCATTCCGTCGTCAAGGAACGGTCTTGAATCTCTCGTCGAGCCGTATTCATTAAGAATTCCTTCTTTTATAATATACCATTTCTGTCCCGGAACTCCGTCATCGTCGTAACCCGCGGTCGCGAGCCCGAATGAAAGTGTATTATCGCCGACGAAATTAACGATATCCGAACCGTAGCGGTATTTTTTTAGCTTTTCGGGCGTCGCAAAAGATACTCCGGCCATATCCGCTTCCCAACCAAGTACTCTGTCAAGCTCGGTCGGATGACCTACGCTCTCATGCATGGTAAGTCCGAGGTGGTGAGGATCAAGTATCAGATCTCTTCTCCTGATCTCGCCCGGTTCATCAGCCTCAAGCTTCATTATAGCCTCTTCTGCAATAGAAGGTGCTTTTTCGATCAGATCCATCTTGAGTATGTGCTCCCATCCTGCAGCATATCCGCCCGGATCGAACTGTCTTGACTGAGAATCATTTTTATCGACTGCACTTGCTATGATCATCGGATAAACATAGTAAATGTTCGAGTGTATTCTGGTTCCCAGAGTTGAAGCGAAGAATTTATCGTCGTTATAGTTTTCGAGCATAAAAAATGCCCTTTTGATCTTTGCGTAATTCATCAGGGTCTTGTTGACCTCGAGCATCAGATCCACTTTTTCAGAAAGAGGTACCGTGAAGGGATCTATCCGTATCTTTGTTGAGTAGGTATCAATATACCCTCTTTCAGGCGCGAGCCTTATGCCCTTACCCTTTTTGATCTTGGCCGACAGTTCCGCTACTTTCACAGCAGATTCGACCGTCTTTTTTACTTCGTCTTTCGTAAAAATGCTGGAATGGGCGAAACCCCACGCCCCGTTCTTCATCACTCTTATGCCGTAGCCGTGCTGGGAATTCATGCTTGTATTTTTCAGGCTCAGATCCACAAGATAGATCGTTTCTTTTCTTGTTTTCTGAATCCTGATATCAGCATATTCGGCACCAAGGCTCTGCGCATGATCAAGAGCTACTTCAATATGATCCATCTATACCTCCGGTTAATTTAAAATTATATCGATATAAAACTTCCGTTAAAACTCAAGAAATCCTTTCATTGCTTCTTTCATCAGCCAGTGATCTTTCGTGCCGGCCGTCTCTCTGGCAGAATGCATCGCAAGCATGGCATTTCCTACATCCACAGTCCTCATTCCAAGATTTGTCGCTATGAGTGAACCTATCGTACCGCCTCCCCTGACATCTGCTCTGTTCACGAATTTCTGATACGGTATATTCAGCTTCTGACATATCATCTCAAAAACAGCCGATGATTCCGGGGTTGTCGCATAATTCGTGTTGGCGTTGATCTTTATGACCGGTCCTCTGTTGATATATACTTTGTTCAGATTATCGAATTTTGAACTGTAATTGGGATGTATCGCATGAGCTCCGTCGGCACTCATATAGTATGATAATGAAACTGCCCTGAGATAATTCTCGCGGCTGAAACCGCACAGTCTCTCGAGTATGTCCTGAGTGAAAGATGAATTTCCTCCGTTCGTGGTCGAAGAACCCACCTCCTCATTATCATAAAGAGCGGCTATCACGGTTGAATCCGACCTGTCTGATTCGGTCAGAGCGGAAACTGATGCATGCACCATTGATTTATTGTCTATGCCTCTGTTTGATATAAACTCACCGTTCTGTCCCCAGATCGAGCCTTTCTGAAGAGGATAAAGTTCCAGATCGTAGTTTAATATATCTGAAGATTTAACCTTAAGTTTCTTAGCGATCAAATCTTTTATCATATCGTCTCCCGCCGGCTCTTCTGTAAGTCCGCAAACGGGTATCAGAGTTTCCTGAGGGTTCAGCTTGAACGAGTCATTGACCTCCCTGTTATAGTGTATGGCAAGCTGAGGTATCATCAGAACGGTTTTTTCAAGATCAACAAGACTTATTCCGTAACCCTTCCCTTTTTTCACCACCGCTCTTCCGGCCATCGATAATTCCCTGTCCGTCCAGCTTGCGTACATCGGTCCTCCGTAAACCTCTATTGAAAGCTGAATATATCCCTCTCTGACAAAAACCGATTTCGGCTTGATCTTGAAGCACGGCGAGTCTGTATGGGAACCTATTATCCTGAATCCTGATCTTTCAGGTTCTATTTTTCCGGTTATACCTGCTATTAGAGCGGATTCATGGCGGATGATATAAAATCTGTCACCTTTTTTCAGTTTCCATGCATCCTTTTCTTCAAGCTTTCTGAATCCCTTCGACACGAGGATTTTTTCTGCTTCTGCCACACAATGAGAAGCGGTCGGTGATGAATCAATGAAAGAATTCAGCTCTTTCGCGAATGTTTGCACATCTTTCTTTTCCATTACTTTTCCTGATATTATTTTAACAACAACATTTTTCTTGATATTTCATTACCTGAAATGTCCTGAAGGCTGTAGAAATACACCCCCGAACTCAGATCCCCGGCATTGAATTCAAAACTGTGGCGTCCTTTATCGAAATTTTTTCTGGCGAGAGTTTTGACAAGGCTTCCGTTAACATCATAGACAGCCAGTTTTAAGTATTTTGATCTGTTCAGATCGAACTTTATAACAGTTGAAGGATTGAAAGGGTTCGGATAGTTCTGATGAAGACTGACAACTGAAGCCAACAACGGCAGACCGCCGTCAATGCTCACTCAGCCGGATTCTAAAAACACATTAACTTCGGTGGCTTCCCTGAAAACACCCGTTTCATCAGTAACTTCGATCCCGGTTACAGTGACCGGCTTGTATCCTTCGGCCGAAACCGTCATATTATACAATCCCGGTTTTAAGACCCTGTAATAATCGCCGTGATCGGGATCGGTATAATATATTTTATCTATGCCTTCTATCTCTATCTCAGCCGATAGAGGTTCACCGGTCGATAAGTCCGTGACGATCCCGTATATTCCCCTGTGAGCCGAGAACATGTACCAGAACATGGACTCTCTGTTATCCGCCCAGAATCCCGGTATTGTGGAATAAGACGGCCACTTCGTTGTACTGACCTCAAGCGTTATATCGAGGCAGTTATGATACCTGTAATTCCAGTCCTGCATACCTCCGCTTATCGAATACCACTGTGATCCGTTGGTTATGCCGTCTGTAAATGAGGTGCTATTGAACATGGGAGTATTTCTGATAGAGTAGTTGTAGGCCAGCCATGTTACATGTTCATCGTCGGGACATGCGGCATATGAACCGCTCGGAACATCGTGGTCTTTGTCGTAAAGATAATTTGCGACAAGTGCGCCGCCGTGAAAATTGGTTGAAAGGATGAAATTGTGCTTTGCAGTGAAATCTATCATAGCCTGAATCTCTGGCAGCTCATCAGAATCGACAGAATCGGAGTCACCGAAGGTTCCCTCGGGAAAAAATCTGTTCAGGTCACGATTGTTTGCGTTTCCTCTTATTCCCAGAGCCATCCCGTCAGGATTCATAAGCGGCATAAAATACATCTCCGTGTTATCAACAAGAAATCTCATAGTATCATTCTCAGCCTCATATCCTTTCAGAATGTTCTCTATCATAAACATCTGAAGCTCAAGACCGACAACCTCATCGCCGTGCATGGTGCCGACATATTTTACCGTGGGGACGGGTCTTGTATTATTAACATCCGAAGTTATCTTCAATACCCACAGCGGCCTGCCCTGTACCGATGTTCCTATCTGTATCCTTTTGCAGATTTCGGGATGCCTGTTCTGCCATATCAGCATCGAATCCCCGATCGCTTCATTGTACCTGTAAGATGATTTGTCCCTGATCTGCAGAGGAGACCATTCAACAGAATAACCGTACTTTTTTATCAGTTCGAACTCCTGTTGACTGACATAGGCCGTGATCTTGCCGTTTACAGGTTTTCCGCCCGGTCCCACGCTTGTTCTGTCTATATTTATATTGTTATTATGCAGAAACATGACATCTTCAATGCCTTCAACTGTTATGTCCGCATATTCGTACGCACCGTAAGTCAAAGCAGAGCAGAAAAAGACGGCCATAAGCGGCAGAAACATTATTCTATTCATAAATCACCTCCCTGTTTACAATTCCCTGAGACAAGCTACCATAGCAGTTTTTGAGTCTGTTCTGCTGTCCCTCATCTTTATCACTTTTGCGGGAACACCGGCAGCCACAGCGTTCTCCGGGACATCCGCGGTAACTACGGAACCTGCCGCGATCACTGCATTGTTTCCCACCTGTACACCTTCCAGTATAACGGCATTCGCGCCTATCATTACATCGTCGCCGATCCGGACAGGCATCGCCGAAGGCGGCTCGATAACTCCTGCGAGTACAGCTCCGGCACCTATATGGCAGTTCTTGCCTATTATGACCCTTCCCCCGATAACGCAGTTCATATCAAGGAGCGTTCCGTCACCGATCTCGGCTCCGAGATTCACGACTGCTCCCATCATTATAACGCAGTTATTGCCTAATCCGACAGTTTCCCGGATATATGCGCCCGGCTCTACCCTGCAGTTAAGATCTTTTGTATCAAGCATGGGTATAGCGGAATTCCTCCTGTCCGATCTGATGGCCGTATCGGATATGACGCCGCTGTTGGTACTCAGAATTTTTTTGACAGCCTCCCACTCCCCGATTATTGTGCCGAAGTCTTTATTTCCGAAGAATCTGACACCGGTAAAATCTACCGCCGACAGATCACCTTTAATATAAACCTCGACTGGAGTGGTTTTTTTTGATTTCGCGATCATGTCTATAAGTAACTGAGTATCCATTCTAACCTCTACTTTATTTCTATCCTGTAAGGCATTAGCTTCAAAATCTTATCCTCACCGTTTATTATGCTCATTAAACCCGCATTATCCGAGATCTGTTCTACAAACAGTTTTAAATCGCCCGATAAAACTCCCGGCAGCATTTCTCCTATTGAGAATTCGCTGTGCTTTGTAAATATTTCAAGATAATTTCCTCCTCTTGTGTCTATACCGGTAAGTTCCACAGCGTACTTCACCGCTTCTTCAAGTCCGCCGATGCCGTCTATCAGACCTGCATCCAGCGCATCCTCTCCCGTCCAGACTCTGCCGCCCGCAACTTTATCGATCTCTTCATAGCTGCTCTCTCTCGCTTCCGCTACTTTTTGAATAAAGTCTTTGTAGAATTCATCTATCATTCTCTGCAGAAAATCTCTTTCACTCTCACTCAGATCTTTGAAAACCGATCTTGCCGCAAAATCGTTCATAACGATCCTCTGCGTATTTACTCCGAATCTGTTTGAAATTTCTTCAAATGAGGGCATCATTGAAAATACTCCGATCGAGCCGGTCACTGTTGACTTCGAAGCAAAGATCTTATCGGCGTAGCACGATATCCAGTAACCTCCTGAAGCCGCTGTTGATCCCATTGAGACTATGACAGGAATTTTATTTTCAGTCTGAGCCAGCCTTAGTTCCGTTAATATTATGTCCGATGCGAGAGCGCTTCCTCCACCCGAATCAACTCTGAGCACTATGGCCTTTACACTTCTGTTCTTTCTTGCCTTTCTGATCATTGCGGCAGTGGTTTCGCTTCCCATATTATCCGAGGATAAAAATCCCCCGCCCGAACTTTTTCCCGTTACGATATTGCCTGTTGCATACACAATGGCGATCTTTTTATCGTTAAGTGATGTCCAGTAGGGAGATCTTGTTTTACCGGTAAAATGATCCTTTGCGGAAATGACCCTGACTTTGCTTCCGTATTGATCAGTTACCGTTTTATTCAGGTCATTCTCATATACGAGACCGTCAACAAATCCGAACTCCAGTGCCGATCTGCCTGTGTGATAGGGAACGGAATTCATGATCTCATTAAGCTTGTCAACACTGATATTCCTGCCTTCCGATAAGGCATTTTTGAGAAGCGCATCAAGCCGGAAAAGTATTCTCTCAAGCTGCTCGATATTCTCCGGACTTGCCTCTTCAAGACTGAACATTTCCACCGCGCTTTTATAATCCCCGTGCCTGACAGTCTGCATCTTTATACCTGCTTTATCAAGTATGCCTTTAAAGAACATCAGTTCGATACCAAGGCCCTGCAGTTCAAGCGCTCCTTCGGGGTACATGTATATCCTGTCGGACAGTGACAGCACATAATATCCGGACTGGGATGCTGTTACAAAATATGAATATATTTTTTTGTCTTTCTGTTTGAACTTTTCCAGTGCGTTCCTCAATTCCTCTCTTTGCGTAAAGGACATCGAGTGCGCTTTACTGACTATAAGAATTCCCGCAACCGATCTATCGTCCGCAAGCCTGTTTATGGTTGAGATAAGTTCACGGGCTGTCTTTCCTCTTCTTCCGCCAATGAATGGTATTCTGCTTAAAAAACCGCGGGGTGACTCTTCGCTGTACTGACCTTCAAGCTCTATTTTAACTATCCTGTTCTTACCGGAGGTGATCAGTGCTGGCGGACTTACCGTACCTGTAGTCACATAGTTGACAAAAGTGCCGTTATCGTCTTTGAAACTACCGACAGAACCTCCCGTCAGGTTACCGAGAGTCAGAGAAACACCGATCTCGTAAACAGGATCTGCTTTATCATCTCCGAGATTTGAGTAGTATCCGCCGTAAATATCCACACCCTTCAGAATGTCTGTGGAAAATCCTGCGGAAAACCCGGAATTTTTAAAATTCCCGGCATTAAATTCGAGACCTGCGTGAATGTCGAAAACACTGCTGCCGAACGGTCTGTAAGAAAATGACGGCTGATAAAGCACATCTCCGCTGTTGGATTCGAAAATATTTCTGGCATTAAAAGCAGCCGAGAAAACTTTTCCGGGTCTTACCGTAAGAGACAGGTCATATTCCGGATCAATGCTTTTTAATGACGACCACCTTGCCGAACTTCCCAGGTAAAGACCGCTTCTTATTTCGCTGCCTGAAGAAAGAACATAAGACTCGGAAGTTTCCGCTTTGAAATAACCGAAGGCCAGTTTCCTCATCCCTATCAGTACGCCGTGTCCGGTTATATCGTCCCCCTCCACTGAGTTGTAGTACATAATACCGCCCGACGGTTCGTATCCGAGCAGCGAAGGGTTTACAAAAGCTTTAAAGCCGTTATCCGAGGAAGCGGACCTGCCACTCATGAAACCCTGAGAAAACATTAGACACGCGCCGGTGATCAGTGTGAGTATTATTTTTTTTTGCATCGTTCTTCCTTATGGATTTACATTTTTAATTTTGTTAGGAATATAATTAAAAAATCCATTTTCCGAAATAAAAAAAGGGGTAGTCAACTACCCCTCCTCATAATTTGGAAATCACTCTCTGAAAACGATCAGATTACTTTTTCTTTTTAGCAGAAAGAATCTTGTACATTCCGGTTCCGCAAGTTGAGCATGTGCCCTTAAGAGCCGGTCTTCCGTTCTTCATTTTTACTTCTTTTGCGTTCTTGAACTCTCTTTTCTCTCTGCACTTTACGCAGTAGCCCATTTCTTTCTTTGCAGCCATTTTTCTCTCCTTTTTTTATTTTTTTTCAGCAATTTAGCCTTGACACAAGCAATCTAAATACGCAAAATCGATTTGTCAAGCAAAAAATCATATTTTTTTTCAGGCATAAACCGTAGCTCATGAAGGATTTTATGTCAGGCACAGATTGTAATACACCTCTCTTTTAGGCTCAAAACAGGGTAGAATGACCAATTTTTGCAGTGCAGATATTTTAACATATTAATCTTGAAAAAGCAGCAGTTGTTGAGTATATTTGCACTCTGTCGGACATGATTGCAGAAAATCTGTCTGTGTTCGGGCAGGCAAAAAAAATTGAAGGAACATTGATTATGGATAAAAAAAAGATACTGATCATCACCACCGGCGGAACAATATCGATGAAAGCCGGATTTGACGGTGTCGTTCCTTCATTAACAGGAAGTCAGATAGTAAAGCTTATCCCGGGAATCGAAAGAACAGCTGACATTGAACTTATTGAATTCAGTAATATACCCAGCCCTATGATGACACCGGATATGATGTTCTCTCTCTCTCAAATAATCAGTTCGGAAACCGATAATTATGACGGATTCGTAATTACGCACGGAACTGATACCATCGAAGAAACATCATACATGCTTTTTCTTACTCTTCAGACTAAAAAACCTGTAGTTTTCACTGCCGCAATGCGCTCCAACGAAGAGACCGGTCTTGACGGCCCCAGAAATCTTTTTAATGCGATCAGAGTGGCATGCTGCCCGAAAAGTTACGACAGGGGCGTTATGCTGACCGTTAATGATGAGATATTCAGCGTAAGAGAGGTCTATAAGTCCTCCACAAGCCTCACCAATGCTTTTGATGCACCAAACTACGGTGTTCTGGGAATGATCGATGCCGATGATATTATTTTTTACAGAAAATCCGAATTCCGTTACCATTATATTACCGATAAAATCGAATCTGATGTTGACCTGATCAAGCTCTGTTCGGGCATGTCAAGGAAATTCATAGATTATTCCGTTAATACCGGTGCTAAAGGGATAGTAATTGAGGCTTTTGGCAGGGGTAATGTGAACCCTGAATCAAAAAAAGCTGTTTTTGATGCTATAGACAAAAATATACCCGTAGTGATAACTTCCCGTGTTCCAAACGGCAGAGTTCTCGGAGTTTACGGATATGAGGGCGGAGCACGCCAGCTTGAAGAAAAAGGCGCAATAATGGGATACGATCTGAATGGCGAAAAAGCAAGGCTTAAGCTGATGGTGCTGCTGGGAATGGGAAAAACCGTTGAAGAAATAAGAAACATTTTTAATGCGGACAGAGGGTGATGTCCGGTGTTTAACTATAGAAAATGAGGAACTGATGGTAATTGACGAAAAAAAAATAACCCGTATCTTCGGCTGGTCAATACTGGTCATCACAACGATAATGTATTTGCTTACCGTTGCCCCGACACTGCTTTTCTGGGATTGCGGCGAGAGAATAACAGCCTCATATATAATGGGAACACCTCATCCTCCCGGAGCCCCGTTCTATCTTTTGCTTGGAAGAATATTCACTATGATACCATTTGCAGAAGACATCGGCCTCCGCGTTAATCTTATAAGCTCGTTCGCAAGCTCAATTTCTGTACTTTTCCTGTTTCTTATCAGCGTAAGACTCATCAGGAACTGGAGGGGCCCTGCTGCAGAAATTTCCGACATATACATCATTTACGGATCTTCGGCGATCGGAGCTCTCACTTTTGCATTCACCTATACATTCTGGCATAACGCTGTGGAATCTGAAGCCTACGCACTGAGCATGTTCTTTACATCATTTGTTCTTTGGCTGATCTTCGTGTGGATAGAAAAGCATAAAGATCACGACTCTTCAAAATACCTCCTTATGATAATGCTCCTCGTTGGATTGGGAACCGGTGTCCATCTTCTTAACATTCTGACACTGCCGATCGTTGTTTTCATTATGTGGCATTATGATAGAAGAACTGCTCTAATTACCGGTTTTGGTATCGCTTTGTCCTTAATGGTCCTCTTCGCTTTTCCGCTCGACTGGAAAATATATTCTCTTTTTGTGTTCATCGCTCTCACAGTTGTCTTTCAGAGGATAGAGAACAACGAGGATCTTTCGCTGATGTTCATAATGCCTCTTCTACTGATACTAGGTTACTCCACATATCTGATGGTGTATATCAGGGCAGGCCTTAATCCTCCCATGAACCAGAACGATCCGTCAAACTGGCAGCGCATGCTTGCATACCTGAGAAGAGAACAGTACGGAGATGAAGCACAGCTCAGGAACTCCGTAATGGTGCTTTTTGGTGAGCCTAACAGAAAATATCTTGAATCTCTGGAGAAAATAGGAGCGGTGCCGGGCGGGCCAAATGATCCTTGGGGCGGTCACTGGACATTTTTCTGGAAATATCAGGTCGTAGAAATGTATGTCCGTTATTTCAACTGGCAGTTCATAGGCATTCATCCCGATAAATTCGACCGTATTGTTACGCTTGATAAACTCTATGCAATTCCATTCCTTGCGGGATTATGGGGAGCGATCCATCATTTCTTTAAGGACTGGAAAAAAGCACTGGCGCTTTCCGGACTTTTCATAATTATGAGTCTGGGACTGGTCATCTATCAGAATCAGGATTATCTTCAGCCCAGGGAAAGGCATTATTTCTATATGGGCTCATTCTTCATATTCTCAATATGGATAGGCATGGGATTCACATCATTAATGGAATCTATGTTCGATAAGAAGAAGATGAAAAAACTCATTCCGCCTGTCGCCTTTACCGGACTTCTTATACCTGTTCTGATGATCAATGCGAACTATTTCCTTTCAAACAGAACAGGGAACTATGTAGCGTGGGATTATCCCTATAACATACTTCAGACATGCGACGAGAACGCCATACTTTTTACCAACGGCGATAACGACACTTTTCCTGTGTGGTATCTTCAGGAAGTTGAAGGCATCAGACAGGATGTTCAGGTTGTAAATCTGTCTCTTTTAAATACCGGCTGGTATATAAGACAGATGAAAGAGAAGATGCCTGATCTGATCAGATACACCGACAGGCAGATCGATGAGTTTTTTGATGCCCACCACATGACTTCAGAAGGCTTTATGAGAAGATACTGGCCTGAAAAAAGAAAGCTTCAGATACCCTCGGAGGACAGAACTTCGGTAATAGAATGGGAACTCGGCCCTACAATGCATATAACCGTTCAGGGCCAGCCGGAGGGATTTTTGAGGATACAGGACCAGATGGCGATGGAGATAATCGCCCATAACGCACGGAACGGATGGAAAAGACCGGTATATTTTGCTGTCACAGTAGGCAGTTCGAACTTTCTGGGTCTTGACGATTATTTGAGAATGGACGGTCTCTGCTTCAGGCTTGTTGACTATAAAACACGGAATTCAATTAAACCTGACATTTTGTATGACAGACTGCTTAACCGTTTTTTAACTGCATACAGAAATCTCGACAACCCCCGTATATATTACGATGATAATATTATTCGAATGCTGCAGAACTACAGAAGCGCTTTTCTGCAGCTCGCCATACATTTCGATGAACATGTCCACGATGATTCCAGGGAGGATGATCAGGATCTGGACACTGAAATTATTTATGATTACGGCACTTTTCTGGCTTTTTCGAAAAATGACAAGAAAAGATATCTTCTTGATAATATGGAAAGACTTATTCCGGCATCTGTAATACCATACACAAACGAAATGATCCTCGCTGAAGTTGCCGGTATGTATGCTGACATCGGGAACAGAGTTAAAGGCAGAGAGCTGATATCGGAAGTTGATGTAATGGGCCTTTCAAGGAACAGACTGATGAGATTCTTGATATATCTGTCTTCCAGGGAATATGAGGAGACTTCAGTTCGCCTTCTTGAAGAATATATTGAAAACATGCCCTACAGACGGGGAAGGCAGGAAAGATTCGAAACGCTCTTCGAGCTTTATGCTGGATTTGTGAGTGTTGATGACAAGAATGCACCGCCTGTTATAACGCGGGCAATAATATCTGAACTTCAGCTTTTAAATAATACCGGGCTGAGGAACGACCTGTTCAAGGAATTTGCGATTCTTGTGTATCAGGGCGGAAACAAGGAGCTGTCATTAAAAATACTTGAAGATTATCATAGCTTAAACCCCGAAGACACGGAAACTCTCGAACTGATTTTTCAAATTCACATGATCGACGATGACTACAAAAATGCGCTTGATGCTCTTAACAGATACCTGGAGATCGATCCGCATGACCATGAGTATATTCAGTCAAAAAAAGAACTTGAATCAATAATTGAAATGGACAATTGAAGAAAAAAATAAGCAAATATTTCAAATTGCTCGTATCTGTAGTACTACTGTTCTACCTTTTCTATTTTGTACTGGACCTGTCGAATCTGATCCTGACCGTCAAAAATACCGATCCGGGATACATTTCTCTCGCTTTTCTTTCACTTATAATGATACTTCTTTCCGCGTCATACAGATGGAAATATGTGATCTATATTCAAAACAGGAAGATAAGCTTTATATCATGTACCAGAGAATATCTGATAGGGGCTTTTTTTAATAATTTTATGCCCGGTTCTATAGGCGGTGATCTTGTCAGGATTGTCGGCGCATCGAAAGAGATCGGTTCGAAGGAAATAGCTTTTTCGTCCGTACTTGTTGAAAGAGTGATAGGACTTATATCCATGGTCGCAATAGGTTTATGCGGATTTATATATCTGAATATGGATTCGGGAGCGGGGTATGTAGGTCTGAGCCTGATTATACTTCTTATGCTGTTTCTGGGGCTGTCCGCGGTCATTTTTCCCGTACCAAACGGGATCCTGTGCGATATCGTATCCTCGACACTTCCCGAAAAAATTTCCGGCGTCATAATATCTTATCTTAAAGACCTTGCGGGATACTCCTCATCTCCTTTTAAACTCTTTGTCGTGTTCCTGATATCATTCGGCTTCAAAGCCTTTGACGGTTTTTTTGTTTATTTTACCTTCAAAAGTTTGGGTATCGGACTTGGATACATTCATGCCTTAACACTGTTCTCTATAATAAATGTAATAAAAATGCTTCCTATTTCTTTCAACGGCCTCGGTCTGAGCGCCGTATCCTGGGTGCTTTTGATGAGAATATTCGGTATTGACGAGAATCTCGCAGCCTCCGTGGATTTTCTCACGATCACGATGTCTCTGATCATAAGCATCATCGGAGGCGTGCTATATTCTTATAAAACGAGAAAAAACTAATCCAGCGAGTGTATCAGAAGACCTGATCTGAGCTTCGGTTCGAACCATGTTGACTTGGGCGGCATTACCTCTCCCGCATCAGCTATGTTCATAAGCTCGATTATCGAGGTCGGATACATCGCGAAAGCGACCTGGAATTTTCCGCTGTCAACGAGCCTTTCAAGCTCCTGGAGCCCCCTGATGCCGCCGATGAAGTCTATATCGTCTGAAGTTCTCGGATCTTTGATCCCGAAGAACGGGTCGAGTATATTATGCTGCAGGTAATAAATATCCAGAGATTTTACAGGATCTTCCTTATCAAGATACTCATCTCTGATAGTCAGCTTGAACCATTCGCCTTTGAAATACATTGCCGCTTCGCCTTTCTTAGCCGGTTTGTATCTCTCTTTTCCCATCTCCTCTGTCTCGTAGTATTTATCCACTGCCGCGAACATCTGCTCTTCTGTCTGACCGTTGAGGTTCTTCAGTACCCTGTTGTAGTCCATAATATGAAGCTGATCGTG
>SLFX01000078.1 GCA_007124045.1 Candidatus Delongbacteria bacterium
CATTAAGAGACGAAATCTTCCCGGGGAAAATTGCTGAAATGACCGATCCTTTCATTTTCAGGGATGTCAGAGGAACCAATGTGATCTTCTATCCTTTCCAGTACAATCCCGTCAAAAGAACGCTTAGGATTTACAGGAGCATAACAGTCGGCCTTAAAGAGAACGGTCAGACGCCGCATAACCCGATCAAATCTATCAATACCGATGTCGCTCCGGAAATGTACGAAATGTACAGATCGCTTTTTATAAACTTCAATCAGGATACGAAGTTTACCCATGAGCTCGGTCAGATGGGGGAGATGCTCGTTATCTATACTTCAAGGGACGCATCGGTCATTCAGCCCTATGTTGACTGGAAAAGGGAGAAAGGCTTCAAAGTTCATCTTCTTCAGGTGGCAAACGGTACTAATGTCAGATCAGTCATTCAGAATGCATACAACAATAATCCCAACATACTTTATGTCCAGCTTGTCGGAGGATGGGACAATATCAAAACCGACACAATGAGTTTTGACGGCAATCCAGAAGCGCCTATGGACCCCATGCTCGGATGTGTTGTAGGGTCGGATATCTATCCCGATCTCATTATAGGGCGTTTTTCGGCCAGAAGTTCTGCTGAAGTTACCACGCATATAAACAAAGTTATAAATTATGAAAAAAACCCTGACATGAGCGGCACATGGTACAAAAATGCTATGGGCATGGCCCGTGATGAAGGTTCCGGCGGCGGTCATCACGGCGGTGAAGCGGATGATTACCACATGGAAGTAATTCGGTACTATAAGCTTTCGCCTTACAATTATTCTACCGTATATCAGGAGTATGACGGAAACAGTTCTTATGTAGGATCAAACACTACCTCAAGCATTGTATCGAGCAGGATCAATGCGGGTATTGGTCTTCTAAATTACTGTAATCACGGTTACGAGACAGGATGGAGTGTGGCAAATTATAGCAACACTCATGTCAATAATCTTACAAACAATGATAAACTTCCGTTCGTATGGTCTGTAGCCTGCCTTGTTGGTAAATTCAACAGGACAAGCGAATGTTTTGCAGAAGCATGGCTTAATAATCAGAACGGTGGTGCTGTGGGATTTTTAGGTTCGACAATAAACCAGCCATGGGTCCCCCCTATGAGCGGTCAGGATTATTTTAACGATCTTCTTATTGGCGGATATGATTACACTTCAAATCCGGGAGGTGGACAATCAACAACAGCTGCCAACAAGAGAACGACATTCGGAGCTCTTTCTTTCAACGGAATGATCCTTATGCTTTCCGATGCCCCAAGTAATTCTTCTTATCAGGAAACAATCAGAACATGGACACTTTTCGGAGACGCTTCACTACAGGTTAGAACAGATACGCCTAAAACTGTAACAGTTTCTAATACATCTGTTGACGAAGGAACGGCTTTTACGACCAATATCAAAGCGAACAGCGTAAATTTCCAGAACGCGCTGGTTTCTCTCTACCAGAACGGTAACACTTTTTCTGGATTGACTAACTCAAACGGTAATGTTACAATAAATCACAGTCTTGAAGTGGGAGAAGCCAAACTTACAATCACGGGCTATAATACAGAAACAAAATACCTCGACATAACAGTGGGCGGCAGCGGTGTACCGAACCCGACAAATTTCTCGGCCTCCATTCATGGACATGATCGGATTGATCTGGGCTGGACAAAAAACGCTTCAAATAACAATGTAATGTTGGCTTTCAGCACGACAGGAACTTTCGGCACTCCGTCAGGTACCTACAGCGTCGGGCAGACCATAAGCGGCGGCGGAACTGTTATATACAGGAGTTCGGGAACCTCTCACAGCCATACAGGTCTTGATCCCTCAACGACATACTATTACAGGGCTTGGTCTTATGACGGATCTAACGATTACTCTTCAGGTACGAACACTCAGGGAACAACTTCCGATGCTCCGTTATCGCTTCCTTTCACTGAGAATTTCAACTCATCCTCGATACCTGCAGGTTGGGCACAGATAAATTCCGAAGGAGTAACAGACAGATGGACCGTGTCGAATACAGCTAATGCCGGAGGATCCGCTTATGAAATGAGAGCTGCCTGGCAGAATATAAATCCCGGAACGACAAGGTTGGTTACCCCTCCGCTGAACTCAAGCGGACAGACATCTCTCGACCTGAGCTTCAGACACATGCTGGATGGTTACGGAACAGGAGCAACGCTTAAAATACAGAGCAGCAGCGACGGAAGTGTCTGGACAGACGAATCATGGTCTGTTGAAACAACTTCGAGCAATGTCGGACCGGAAATTGTCAATGTTTCGATCATAAATAATGTCGGATCCGTTACCTATATTGCATTCGTGATCACGGGTAATCTCTACCAGTTTGATTACTGGTATGTTGACAATGTGTCAGTAACAGCTCCTGTCACGCTTGATCCTCCGACAGCAACAACTCTCGCCGCAGGGTCAGTCACTACAGATGGAGCCACTCTCAACGGAACCGTTAATGCGAACGGAGAATCTACAACCGTAACATTCGAATACGGGCTTACAACAAGCTACGGAAGTTCTGTTGCGGCCACACCGGGAACAGTTACCGGTACTTCGAACACCTCTGTATCAGCCTCAATTAGCGGTCTTGAAGAAGCAACGACTTACAATTTCAGGGTAAAAGCTGTGAGCGCAGGAGGCACGACTTACGGATCAAACCAAACTTTTACCACTGATACTGCTGTTCAGCCTGTTGAACCGCCTACTAATCTCATCGCTGAAGTTGACGGAGCAGATGTATTGCTGACATGGACAGCACCGGCAGGCTCAGAACCTGATACCTTTGATGACAGTTTCGAGACATATTCAGATTTTGTTCTTTCTTTTGAGCCATGGATACTTATAGATGGGGACGGCAGCCCGACCTACGGCAGTGTGGATGCTGATTTTCCTAATCAAAACTACACCGGATCTTATATCATTTTCAATCCTTCTCAGACCGAACCACCGCTTTCAGGCAACTGGTATCCGAGAAGCGGGAGTAAATATGCAGCTTGTTTTAACGCAACATCAGGACCGAACAATGACTGGATGATCACTCCTCAATTACAGATAGGAAACGGCTACAACTTCAGTTTCTACGCAAAATCGGTGACTGATGAGTATGGTCTTGAGAGATTCAGGGTAGGAGTATCAACCACTGGAACAAATCAGGGAGATTTTACAATTATCACACCCGGGTCTTATGTAGAGGTGCCTACTTCATGGACGAACTACAGCTATGATCTTTCCTCTTATGCAGGCCAGACAGTTTATTTGGCGATCAACTGCGTTTCGGACGATGCTTTCGTTTTTATGGTTGATGATGTTACGGTAAATAACTCCAAAGGCGAAGCTGTTTTTTCTGAAAACTACGAGTCTAAATTGTCAACTGAAAGCGAATTGTCATACTCAAGATCAGAGTTCTCGGGAAAAGATTCTCCTGTTGCCCCAACTAATGATATGGACAGATCTGATCGTTCGACTCTTTCAGGCTACAAAGTTTACAGGAACGGCAGTGTAATCGCTACAATAACCGACCCTGCCGTTACAACTTACTCGGATACAGGCCTTTCTAATGGAGATTATGATTATTATGTGACCGCGAATTACACAGATCCGGCAGCCGAATCAGATCCTTCCAATACAGAAAGTGTTAACATATCCGTTCAGTATGTTGTGGATACTTTCCCCTGGGCAGAAAGCTTTGAAGGATCGATCTTTGTTCCTGAGCACTGGAGCCTTGAGAGCGTTTCGTCAAATACATGGGAAACTACGGAGAGTCTTACTATCGGCGAAACCACATATTACCCTGCTGACGGTTCAAAAATGGCTTATGTTCAGTGGCACGGTACGGACACTCAGAACGAATGGCTTATCACTCCCGTTCTTGATCTGTCGTCACTCGCATCTCCCGAAATATATTTTTATTTCATGGGCAGTTATCACTGGTCCGTAACGGAAACGAACTGTATGCTTAAGCTTATGCAGAGGGCAGACGGAGGATCGTGGAATGAGATATGGAGAGCTTCAGACCATGCTTATTTTAATTCGGATTACACTAACTATACATGGCTTGAAACAGTTCTTCCAATCAACGCCGATGCTAAGGGAATTTTGCAGTTCGCATTCGTTTATGAGGGAACCGATGGTGCAAATTTTGCCATAGACGGAATAATTGTATCAGGCGAACTTGAAGGGCCGAGGGATTTTGTTGTAACTTCAGCTGATGGCGTAGAAGTTACCCTGAGCTGGAACTATGTTGAAGGCGCAACATACTACAATGTTTACAGATCAACGGATCCATATGGTGCTTTTACATTAGTAGGGTCAACAGAATCTAACTCTTATGTTGACACTCCGCCAAGTTCAGAGAGGATGCATTTCTATTATCTGACGGCAGCTAATGATTCAAAACGATCCGATGAAGAGAACGAAACGGTGATTCCTGTCAGATCGAAGATGAGGACTATGGATACCGTCAGATAAAAATCTCTTGATAATTCAAAAAAACCGGCTGATTATCGCCGGTTTTTTTATTTGAGAACGAATTTATTAGTCTTGTGTATAACATCTGAAATTTGTTATATTTAAAGAGCAAATTCGGAGACTGATGCTTGGACATTTCGATAGTCATACCTGTATATAACGGAGAGGAAACATTAAAACTCTGCCTGGATTCTGTAAAAGCTATGTCTGTACCGGAAGGGATGAACCTGGAAATACTACTCGTAAATGACGGCTCGACCGACAGAACGAAAGAGATCGCATTATCATATGAAGGCGTGACCGTAATAGACCTTGAAAACAATTCGGGCAGGATAATCGCCAGAAAAACCGGGGCCGAGAGAGCGAAATACGAGGATATTCTGTTCGTTGATGTCAGGATAGAGCTTGCCGGCGATATTCTGAATAAAATAATGTCAATAAACTATCAGCCTCTTATGGCGGGTAATCTGAATCACGAAAAATACAGATCCGAATACGATACGCTGCTCTACCTGATAAGAAGAAAATTTTATTATCCATATTTTCCCCAGACCGCTTATGCGGAAGAATTGTGGATCGACGAAACAAATTTTCTTAAAGCTCCAAAAGGCACAGGCTGCCTTTTTATAAAACGGGAAATGTTTCTTGAAAGTCTTCCGTATAAGCTTGAAAAAGACACCAGCGATGATACAGCGATCTTAAAAAATATCGTATTTTCACGCAAAACAAAAATACTCAGGCATACCGGCCTTTCCGTCAGGTATAATTCCCGAACTGATAAAAATGTGGGGGTATGGGTAAATCACAGGGGCAAGACTTTCGCGGACCATTATTTGAGATTTTTCAATATTTACTCTCTTATTTATTATGCATCTATACTTATATCACTTTCTCTTTTTATCTACCGTCCGATCAGTCTTTTTCTGATGCTTTTGTTTCTTACCGGCGTATCGGCTCTGTATCTTTGCGAAGAAAAAAGGGATATAATACCTGTCATTAAACAGATTCCGCATCTGGGATTTCTTTTTTTTGTTGGTACGGTCGAAAAGTTGTTTAAAATTATTTTAAAGAAAAGAACTTGTTAAGCAATGAAAAAGTCAGTTGTATACATAATTTTTATTGCTGCTTTGGCGATTTTTATCGCAAAGAGTGATTTTGACATTAGCGTTCTTTTGGCATTAAGCCCGATTGATGCTTTTAAACTGTTCATAATTATAATGTTATCTAATTATCTGACATTCCTTTCAGTCCTCATTCAGTTCAGAATGCTGGGGGTAAAAGATAAAAAGACGGATATTTTTCTTCTATCAATAGCTACAAATCTCCTGAATTTTTTTCCTGCAAAAGCGGGAGTTGTTTCGCTGGGCACATATCTCAAAACGAAAAGAGGTGTGCCGATAAACCGTTTTGTGTTTATTACAATGCTTTTTTACGGGATTGTTACTGC
>SLFX01000018.1 GCA_007124045.1 Candidatus Delongbacteria bacterium
AATATATCTGAAATTATCCGTTTCTGCAAACTAAAAAAGGCTCCGTTTAGAGCCTTTTTTAGTTCATATATTCTTATTTCTGACTAGTATCCGAGTTCAACCATAGCATCAGCAACTTTTTTGAATCCCGCAATGTTGGAACCTTTTACATAGTTAACGAATCCGTCTTTTTCCTTTCCGTACTTTAGACCTGCATCATGGATCCTCTTCATGATTATTTTAAGCTTTTCGTCAACTTCTTCTCTTGACCAAGAAAGTTTCATTGAGTTCTGGCTCATTTCAAGACCTGAAGTCGCTACTCCGCCGGCATTTGCCGCTTTTCCCGGTCCGAAAGCGATCTTTGCGTGAAGAAAAGCTTCGATGGCTTCAGGAGTACAACCCATATTTGATGTTTCGATTACATATTTACAGCCGTTCTTGATAAGTGCTTTTGCATCATCGCCGTTCAATTCGTTCTGTATAGCACATGGGAACGCCATATCAACTTTTTCTTCCCACGGCTTTTTGCCTGCAAAAAATTTAGCATTCGGGAATTTTTTTGCATACGGAGCCACAACATCATTGTTCGAAGCTCTCAGTTCAAGAAGGTATTCGAATTTTTCTTCGGTACCTACCCCGTCAGGGTCATAAATGTATCCGTCAGGTCCTGAAATAGTTACTACTTTAGCGCCAAGCTCAGTTGCCTTTATACATGTTCCCCAGGTTACATTGCCGAATCCTGAGCATGAAACAATCTTGCCTTTAAGCGTGTCTTTCTTATTTTTCAGCATTTCGTCAGCATAATAAACAGCACCGAATCCTGTAGCTTCAGGTCTGATGAGAGAACCGCCCCAGTTTAAGCCTTTTCCCGTAAGAACACCTGTGTTTTCGTCTCTGAGTCTTTTATATTGTCCGTACATGTAGCCGATCTCTCTTTTACCTACGCCGATATCTCCGGCGGGAACATCCGTATCAGGTCCGATGTACTTCTGGAGTTCCGTCATGAAAGAACGGCAGAATCTCATAATTTCGTTTTCCGATTTTCCTTTCGGATTAAAATCGGAACCGCCTTTTCCGCCGCCCATCGGAAGCGTGGTAAGTGAGTTCTTGAAGATCTGCTCGAATCCTAAGAATTTCAGACCGCCCAAAGTAACGCTCGGGTGAAATCTTATACCGCCCTTGTAAGGTCCTATTGCGTTGTTGAACTGAACTCTGATACCTTTGTTTACCTGCGGGATGCCGTTATCGTCCTCCCACTCAACTTTGAACATGAAAACCTTATCGGGTTCCGTGATCCTTTCGAGAACATTCGCTTTTATGTAAGCAGGATTGGCGTTCACGATATCTATCACCGATTCAACTACTTCCTTTGCAGCCTGAATGAACTCCGGTTGTGCGGCGTTTTTTCTTTCCAGTTCCGCCATGAACTTGTCGATATTGTACATCTTGCGCCTCTTTTGTTAATTATTATAACAAGTGTTGTTACTCAATTCACAACATTAAACATTCTGTCACAAATATATACAGCATATAGTGTCAGGTCAAGGAAAATTTTATGATTTTTTATTTGATCAAATCTTACCAAAAGAAAAAAACGGTTCTCAAACCGTTTTTTTGTGCGGGTAGAGGGATTTGAACCCCCACACCGTAAGGCACCAGATCCTAAGTCTGGCGTGTCTGCCAGTTCCACCATACCCGCAGCGGCCGCAAATATAAGAAATCCAAAGATGATTGTCAAGAGCTCTATTGCGAAAATGGCCGCTTTTTACAGTTCACAATCCTGATCGATTTTTACAAGAAGTGACGGATCGAACCCGTTCTCCTCAGCCGTTTTAAGAAGTTTAGCGTAGATTTCTTCATCCATCGTTTTTTCCCTGCCGAGAATCCAGAGATATTTCCTGCCCGGTTCACCCACAAGCGCATACCTGTAGTCTTCGTCAAGTTTTATTATGTAGTAATTTCCGTAAAACGGCCTGAAAAAACTCACTTTC
Source organism: Candidatus Delongbacteria bacterium (assembly GCA_007124045.1). Classification (GTDB taxonomy): domain Bacteria; phylum UBA4055; class UBA4055; order UBA4055; family UBA4055; genus SLFX01. The sequence goes on from SLFX01000018.1 coordinate 1,971, forward strand.
AGCCTTCCGGGAAAATTTTTATCAGGAATTTTGGCTATACCTTTCACACTCTTCTCCGCCCCTGTAACCTCATCTATCCCCCTGTTGAAGACCGTGATCCTTCCGTCATCTCTCAATGTATAGGTAGCGGTAACGCATTTGAGGCCTTTTTCAAACCTGTTCTCGAATCTCGCAATTTCGTACCATGTGCCCGCATACCTTGCAGGATCAACCCTTTCGGCAGTTTTAAGGTACTTGTGCTGAGAACATGAAAAAAGCAACATTCCGCTCAGGAAACATATTATCTTTTTCATCAGACCTCCGAATTTTTATCCGTTTTGAGTGTAAATATAACGAACATTATCAACATTTACCACGATTAATTTTAAGATGTGCTCCTTCGCTATAAATTATCCTGCATCAGCTTCAACGCAGATCTATCCATTTTCGTGAATCCGAACAGCTTCTTACCCAGATCTTTCAGCGAAGCTCCAAGATGATACAATACTTCGCCGTCAATTATTATGAATCTGTCGTGAATAGCTTTTGAGACCTTGACCTCGATCGGAAAATACTGCTCACCGAACTTCTTTAGATCGAGTCTGAACTGATCCGAAACTGACTTCGTAATAATCTTAATATGAACACTTGCCTTCAATTTCGTCAGATGAACCAGCACGGTATCGTCGATATAATTATCCGCTAAAATGATAGATTTTTTCGCTTTCCTGAACAGATCGGAAACAAAATTATAGGCATCGAATATTTGCCCTTCAAAGAATATACCCTGATCGGGAATGCGATCTTTACTTTCCAAAGCATCGAACACTTTATTGAACTTTTGGTCATTCTCAAGAAGCTTAACCTCTACCCTATCAAGTCTTTGAAATACTTGAGCATTAGACTGAATGAATTTTCTCATAGCTACAAAAGCACGCATAATCATTATACTTATTTCAATCGATTTATCGCTCGTAAGAATCGAAGAAAGTGCTGCCACCCCTTGTTCTGTAAAAACATAAGGATTTGATCCGCCCAATGATTGTTTCGAAGGTATCGCATTTTGCGATACCATGTAGCTAATTTCGCTTTTATTAAGCCTGAACATAAAATCCTCAGGAAATCGTTTTTGATTTCTTTTTACCTGTTCTCGTAATCTGAACGGCTTAACCCCATACAGCTCCGCCAAGTCCCTGTCGAGCATCACCTGAAATCCCCGGATCGAATAGATCCTACCCCTTATACTTTCTTCAAACTTAACTAAATCACCTTCCGACATACGCGCTCCTTTGCTATAAATTATCCTGCATCAGCATCAACGCAGATCTATCCATTTTCGTGAATCCGAACAGCTTCTTACCCAGATCATTCAGCGATGCTCCGAGATGATATAATACTTCGCCGTCAATAATGATGAACCTGTCATGAATAACTTTAGACACCTTAACCTCGATCGGAAAATACTGCTCACCGAACTTCTTTAGATCGAGCCTGAACTGATCCGAAACCGATTTTGTCACGATCTTTATCTGAGCACCCGCCTTTAACTTAGTCAGATGAATAAGCACGGTATCGTCAATATAATTATCAGCAATGACGATTGACTTCTCCGCTTTCCTGAACAGATCGGAAACGAAATTATAGGCATCGAATATCTGCCCCTCAAAGAAGATACCCTGATCGGGAATGCGATCCTTACTTTCCATGATCTCGAAAACCTGATCTATCCTTTTGTCTGTCTCAATCTGCTTCAACTCTACCCTGTCCAGCCTCTGAAAAATCTGTCCGTTTGCCTGAATGAATTTCCGCATCTCAATAAACGCTTTCATGATTTTTATGCTCATCTTAACGGCAGTATCGCTTCTCAATACAGCAGACAGCATTGCCACCCCTTCCTGTGTAAAAAGATATGGCTGAAAACGCCTTCCTCCTTTCTTTGTGGAAATCATTTGTGATCTCAAAGAATTCTTAGCTTTGTTTGAAATCACAATTTGTGATCTCAGTTCTGGAACTTCCGAAATAATCAGCTGAAAACAAAACTCATCCGGAAACCGTTCTTGATTTCTCTTTACTGCCTGATTTAAGACCCTTACTTCCACTCCATACAGCTCCGCCAGATCGGAATCCAGCATGACTTGATATCCTCTGATCGAATAAATCCTATCCCTGATACTCTCTTCAAACTTCACCAATTCATCTTTCGACATACGCGCTCCCGAAATAATTTTCAGGTAATATAATAGAGCAAAGGCTCATATAGTGAGCCAGTAAGAAAATATTTTACGATTTTTGAATTATTAATTTAACGACAATGCTAATTCAGGATATTCATCGTAAACTTGACCGTTAAGCTTTCTGCCGTTCTCTCTGTGTGAGTATCTGGTAAGTATGCCACGGAGTATTTTCCATAACTTTGAACACCGAATCCAGAAATTCATACGGGACATTCTCATGAAAAAGATCACTCATTGAATTTACAAAAAACTTAGTCGGTTTTTTTATATGAAGAGGCTGATTTAATCTCTTAGGCATTAATGTGAATTCAAATCCGTTCTCATAGCCGTTTGCACCCATAGCCTGAAGCCTGCGTGCCATAACTTCCGCATAACAATTCTTACAACCTGCGGTAACTTTGTCGCAACCCACTGTCGGATTCCATGTAGCCTCTGTCCATTCTATTCTTGATTTCATGCTTTTACCTTAAGGTCACTCATACTTACTCCTGCGATTTTACTAACTTCTTTTGAAATTTAACTAATCAACCTTCTATAATCCACAGATTAAATTTCCCCGATCTTTTCTATCAGCTTCAACGCATATCTACCCATTTTCGTGAATCCGAACAGCTTCTTGCCCAGATCTTTCAGCGATGCTCCGAGATGATATAATACTTCGCCGTCAATAATGATGAACCTGTCGTGAATAGCTTTAGACACCTTAACCTCGATCGGAAAATACTGCTCACCGAACTTCTTTAGATCGAGCCTGAACTGATCCGAAACCGACTTCGTAATTATCTTGATCTGAACACCTGCCTTCAACTTTGTCAGATGAACAAGCACGGTATCGTCAATATAATTATCAGCAATGACGATAGACTTCTCCGCTTTCCTGAGCAGATCAGAAACAAAATTATAGGCATCGAATATTTGCCCTTCAAAGAATATCCCCTGCTCCGGAATTCGGTCTTTACTCTCCAACGCAACGAACACTTTCTCGAATTTCTGGTCATTCTCAAGCAACTTCACTTCCACCATATCAAGTCTCTGAAAGATCTGCCCGTTTGCCTGAATCAATTTTCTCATAGCTACAAAAGCTTCTATTATCATAATGCTTATTTTGACTGCCGTTCCGCTTTTCAGAACCCCGGCTAACATAGCGACACCCTGTTCAGTGAACGCATAGGGTTTATATTTAGGTTCGCGCTTGTTAAAGGTCGCAATTTGCGACCTTTGTTCTGCATATTCCGAATATTTCAGTTTAAAACAGAAACTATCAGGAAACCTTTCCTTATTCCTCTTTACCGCTTCATTTATCCTTTTCGTCTCAACACCATACAGCTCAGCCAGATCAGAATCCAACATCACCTGAAAGCCCCGGATCGAATAAATCCTGTCCCTTATACTTTCTTCAAATTTCACCAACTCGCCTTTCGACATACGCGCTCCCGGATTAATTACAGGCAATATAATAGAGCAAAGGCTCATATAGTGAGCCAGTAAGAA
>SLFX01000154.1 GCA_007124045.1 Candidatus Delongbacteria bacterium
GATCCGCCGAAAAGACCTATTGACGACATTATTATTCATCCCGGCCGGTTAATTCTCTATATCTGCCCATATAATCTTCATATTCTGCAACTCTGTTCATTTTCTTATGAGCTTGTGCAATTCTTCTTAAAGATAGCGTATAAAATCCTGTGTCATAATAATTGTTGATGACCTCGCTAAAATAAACCTTTGCCGCCCGGGGCTGATCAAGTTTCAAATATAGTTCACCTGCCTCAAACTCCTTTCGTGCAAGCTTCTCACGAAGCTCAGAGATCCGTTCTACAGCCTTTTCGGAAAATTTTCCGCCGGGATAAAGATCAAGATAATTCTGATATCTCCTTATAGCACTGTGAGTGTCTTTCTGGTCCAGCACATACCTCGGCGATATCCTGTAATAAGATTCTCCGTCCATAAAATACGCCTCTTCCGCAAGATTTGACTGTGGAAATCTCTCCGCAAGTCTGATAAATTCATAGGAGGCTGAAAAGAATTCTCCGATCTTAAAATGAGAAAGAGCCATATAGTACTGTACAGAGTCGATCCCTGATTCTCCGCCATAATTTAAAATTATCCTGTTGAAATCATCAATCGCATTTCTGTAGTTTCCGTTGTTGAATTTTTTCATTGCGGAATAAAGGCTTCTTTCGAACCCGGGATCATCCTGACTCATTCTGCCTGAACAGGATATGTTAACTATTATAAAGAATGTAAATAGTGTTATTACATATACAATTTTATTCTTTGCGATCATCTTCTTCCTCTCCTTCTTGAAGAACTCGGCGATACATCTTCGAATATGTCATCACCTATAGATATATCATCATCATCATAATATTCATCGTAAACAGGCTCTTCGTCGTCTTTAATTTCTTCCGGTTTCTGTGCAGCGATCTTTTCAGCTTCTTCAACAGCAGCGACCTGAGCTCTCTGAGTTCTCAGCTGATTAAGTGAATTCACTGCTGCTATTTTATCATTATTGAGTGTCCTGACTTTTTCGATCATTTCCACGATCTGATCATTCTCATTTCGAACACTGCTCTCAAGCGTTTCTATCTCACCGTCAATTCTGGAAACATCGTTTTTTAAACTTGTAAGATCATTATTCAGTTCATCTATTCTCTCACCCCTGTCCCTCTGTGCCGAAGCGATCTTTTCGTCACGCAGACCGCTGAGAGATTCTTCTATCAGCTCTTTTCTGGCAGATCGTAAAGTAAGCTGCTTTTCAGATTCCTCCAGCTCTTTTCTGTAATCGGACAGTTCTTTTTCCAGCTTCGATATTTCATCATCGAGAGATATTTCCTGTGCTTTCAGACCGTCAAGCTGTTCCTGGAAACTCGCAAGTTTATTCTCTGTTTCCATGGTCCTGGTTTGCTCGATCCTTAAGTTAGCGATATTCCTTCTGATATTTACAATATCATTCATCTTTGCTGCAAGTTGTTCTTCAAGCGAAAGAATGGATCCTCTTTCGGCAAGGATCGAATTTTCCAGAGACAGGATTTCTGACTCTATTCTTAGGATTTCAGTATTGTTCCTTGTTATTTCACTCTCTTTAAGCGTTATCTGCTGAGCCGCCTGCAGATGCCTTGTCTGTTCCTGTCTTAACTGATTGATCCTTGCCAGAGAACTGTTTTTATTTACAAGAAGTTCACTTGATCTCATTGTCATATTTCTAATCTCGGATTCAAGATTTTCCACATTACTCTGCTCTGCAAGTATCTGGTTATCTATTGTAAGACTCCTTACCCGCAGATCTCCAAGCTCTTTTTCCAGTTCGGCGATCCTGACTGCTTTGGTGTCTATAACCGGAGCGATCCTGTCGAAAGCTGCAGATTCATCAAAATATGTATCATCCACATAGTCTCCATCATCGATCTCCGATGTGTCGATCTCCGGAGTTCTTGTTGCAATATCCCTGAGCTGATCACCTTCCAGTTTAATATCAATTGTTGCAGACTGTATTGCGGAAATTGTCCGGTTCCTTACAAATGAGGTCGAAATAAATAGAAGTTCATTGTCGAGAAGTACAGGATTTTCCGCATCAAAATCTCTGTCAAAATCTATCATTGAAGAATAATTCCTGTCCGCCCTTCTCCACCTGTTTATATCGATCGAGTATAACACGGGTATATCAGATTCGTATTTTGCGGCGATTATATTATCGTCGTTTATGAAGGCTATCCACGATTCTTTTGCCACGACATCTGAAAGAAGTATGTCCGTGACGGGATTGTTCTGTAACCTTGCATTAACTGTATTTCCGGATCTTTCAATTCTTGCAAAGTGGAGATTGACCTGATTAAGTTCATCGTCAATAAACCTCTGCGGAGTTCTCAGAAGGCTTAAGGCTTTCATATAAAATATATGACTGCCTGTGTTGCTCCAGAAAAAAGGATAATACTGATAACCGTCCAGATTATCAACTACCGTATCCTCCATATTTGCAAGATTTACGATGTTCAGCGAATATTCATGATAAAAACTCTCGCCCCTTGTCTCCTGGTTCTTGTACGAAATGTAGGCTATCAGGTCCTTGTCTGAAGGTGACGGAAGAGGCATGAACTGATTGAATCGTTTGTCAAGCACCGTTCTGAACTCAACACCTCTGAATCTGCTCTCCCTTGAATCAAAAATATTCTGAATGCCAGTTATATTGAAAGTTCTGTTATATCTTGCCTGCCTGTCTCTTTTTTCAACTCTTCTTGTGAAAAACAAATTCTCTCCCGTCATATCAAATGCAGGATCCTGAGAATGAGATCTTTCTTCCTGAAGGTTTTCTCTGAGTATTACTCTGTAGCCGTTCACTGAAAAATTATTGATCAGTTCCGGCACGACGACTCTGCATATATAAATCTGATTCCTGTTCTGGAATCCGTTCCCGTAGAATACAAACCAGTTATTATAGGGATGCCATCTGAGACCCTGATCCTGAATATAATATCTTCTCCGCTGCGTGGTATCTTCTGAATAAACAGCTGACTCTATCTGAAGGAGGTTTCTTGTGCTGATATTGTACAAAAACAGCTTTATCGTAGTTTCGGCGTCGTCTTCCACTTCGAAACTTACCAGATCGTTATTAAAAGGAGCGACCTGAAGGTTCCGGATATATCCGTCGAGCTGCGGATTCTGACCGCTTATAAGTTCTCTTAACCGTTCGACATTTATTTCCGCAGAATAAGTCAGTCCGGCTGCGAACATGATCATAAAGATCAGTATTCCTCTGTATTTTATTCTATTCAAAAACATCAGTGATCCGCCTTCTACTTAACATCAATATACACTTTTTTTCTCAATTCATCAATCCATTTATTCATTTCGGCATCTCTTTTGTGTTCTGAAGCCATGTTTCTGAGAATATTATAATCAGTTTCGATACTTATTCTCCGGTCACTTCTTTTGTCCAGTACCCTGAAGATATAATACCCGTCCTTATCTTTTACCGGCTCAGTTATAGACCCCGGGTCAATATCTTTAAAAATCTCATAATACCTGGCATCCATATCTTCAAAATTCAATACTCCGACATACCCGTCGTTGTATCGTGTCCTTTCGTCAGTACTGTGTTTTCTCACCGCTTCCTCAAAAGTCATTTGCTTATTCATGATCGAATCTCTGACCGACTGAGCGAAGATATAAGCCTCCGAATCTTCTTCATCAGATGCCATTGGTCTTAAAAGTATATGGGAAGTGTCTATTCTTTCGCCTATCTTTTCATTCACTTTGATCAGATGATAACCGAAAGTTGTTCTTACCGGGTACGATATTTCGCCTTTTTCAAGGTTATAGGCAACTCTTTCATATTCGGGGACAAGATCTCCTCTTGAAGTAAAACCGATATTCCCGCCTTTTGATGCTGAAGACACATCGTGAGAATGTTTCTCTGCAGCCTCTTCAAAACTCATATCACCTGAAACTATATCTGCCCTGACAGCGGTTATTTTTCTGAGTGCCGCCGCATCCGCCGCCGCATCTCCTGATATACTGATAAACAGCTGACTGACCGTTACCGACGGTTTTGCAGGGGGTATGGAGTCTTTGTAGTCCCTGTAAAATGCTTCCACTTCACGCCTTGTTGCCGTAATACCGGACAGATGCCTGTTCTTCAGCCTGTCAACAAGCAGTCCTTTCCTGATCTCCGTTCTGTAATGCCTTCTTAAGTCCGAAACAGTCGTGTTATAAATTTCCTCAAATCTTCTTTCGCCTCCAACCTGCTGAATGATCGGATTTATCCTGCTGTCAAGCACTGTCTGAACTTCCTCGTCAGATACTGCGATCGTGGTATCTCTTTTGGCGATATCATAAAGTATCCTGACGGATATAAGCTCCTCAAGGGCTGCCGCTCTCAATGATTCTTCATCGCCTGTTATTCCGAATATTTTTTTCTGTTCAACAAACTGGTCAACTTCACTTTTGAGTATTATGTCATCACCCACGACAGCAACTATCCGGTCAATGATCTCCATTGAAAAAAAGCCTTTTGCCGTAATCAAAAGCACAAGAAAGAGTGTTTTCAAAGACAGATCCATTGTTTTATGCCCCCTCGTTGTAAATATACTCAACATTGTATTTCTCAAACATCTCACTGCGATAATTGTCGTAAAATTCCTGCATATTTCTTTCGATAAGCCTTCTTCTGATTATCGGTTCAACAAAATCAAATTTGTAAACCATGGGTTCCTGTACCTGAGTAACTTTTATGATAGAAATAGCCTTTTCCTGAATTATCAGGCCGGAAATATCACCCTCGTTCATCTCTGCGGCCGTTTTTCCGACCATAGAGTAATCAGATTCAAAAATAAAGCCAAGTTCACCATCTCTTGATCTCGGTCTGGAATAGAGCCTTGCCCATTTTTCGAAACTTTCACCTTCATTAAGTATCTTCTGCCTGATATTCTCGAGTTCAATAGCCACTCTTATCTTGTGGTTATCCTCATTCTCATCATCATTGTCATAGTGCTTAAATATTTCCCATACCCACATCTTACGCCTGCTCCATAGAGTCACATCGTCTCTGTTCTCAATAAAATATGTGTACATCTCTTCTCTTGAAGGAAGAAACTTGCTCTCCTGCAGAAGTATATCCTCGTACTTACGGGCTGAAAAATACGACATCTGGTAGTCGGTCTGCGAAATAACAGGCTCAATATCAACAAGTCCTTTCTTTTTTGCCTGCATTGAGAGTATCGAATTCAGCAGCGGACCTTCAACCATTGATTTCAGTACACTGACGGACGAAAGATGCCTTAAGTGGTAAGGCTTGACTCTTCTGATCTCGGAGGCAAGACTTGAAACTGTGATCTTTTGATCAGCCAGACTGACAAGAACTTTATTCGCTCCGATACGGAAAACTTTGTTTGCCAAAGCATCGGGATTATCCGCTTTCATATCCGCTATCCGGGACAGCAAATCCTCGTTATACTCTATCCCGTAAACGATTTTCAGGCTGTCCAGATATGATTTGACAAAATTTCTCACACCCGCCTTTTCAGATGATTTTATATCCTCTATAAATCTCTCCCTAATTTCCGGATCGTTCAGATCGGAATAATTATCTTTGTTCTCCGCCAGAAACCTTTGTTTCAGATCTTCACCAATATAGTATTTCTCTACAATATAATCCTTCAAATACTCCACTGAATTTCTTTCCTGCAGCCTCTGATAATTAAGCCTGTATTCAGGAGAATTGGTTATCAGGGGGATATTTCCTTCTTTCATCAAAATCCTTCTCAGAGCGAAATCATCAATTATTTCTCTTCGTTCCGATCCGGTCATATGCCTTCTGTTCCTTGCCGCGGAAGGCGGTCCGAACACCTGGTATTCTGTAAATATTTCATTTTCGATTTTTACCACGGGAATATCTCTGACATAAGGTGTCAGTGTTTCATCCTGACCGGTTCCGTCCGCCCCGAACAAGTGTGCGGAAGAAAACATGATGAATGCTGCATTTATGAATATGAATACTTTACTAATTAGTCTCATTTTCTTTCATCTCCCGGTCTGTAAAGTGTTTTTTCCAATTCAACATGATCGATCCTGTGTACATAATACTCGTAGATTTCTTTTTCCCATTCCGCTCTTTTAACATCGAACTTACTCCTTCTAATTGCATTCCTGATACCGGATCTCACACTTTTAAGATCGGTGATTGTTCCATCTTGTTTTCTATAGTTCTCGATGTTACTCTCATAATAATCGCGAATTTCATCTTCTCCGGGTTCGTCAAGCTTAGATCTGACAATATTTTGGACCAGAGCTTTCCTCAAAATATCCAGTGTCATTTCTCTTGCTTTTAGTACAATGTCCTCTCTCTCAGTATAACCGAGATCTTCGGCATACTGTCTCATCAAATCGTCTCTGAAACGGGAAAGTGCATAAGTTTTGATCTCCTCATGCAAATTCAAGCCCTCTCGTGTCTCAGACGGCATCCTTTTGAGAATTTCGAGTATTTCACCTGTGTTTATCCGCAAATCTGAATACGAAGCTACTGGAGCACTCCTCTCCTCCCTGTCAAAAGAATCAGGATCATTTCTGCTCGCTATGAGCTCAATATTGTCGGAATGTATCTCAGCACCGTACCTGTCAAAAAGCCTGATCAGCATTTCTTTATGAAGAAAATTGAATCGAGCCGAATTTTCCCTCAGCAATTCTTCAGAAATGTTATGCCTTTCAGCTTCGAAAACATTCAGTTGATTATTTCTGATGTCTTCCAGATAGAGTATGTGATAACCGTATCTGGATAAGAAAGGCTCTGTATAATTTCCTTTATCAAGTGTTTTGAGCTGATCGCGCATATCTTCTATCAGATCGTAAATGTATATCCATCCAAGCGACCCTCCGTTTACTCCGGTCTTGACATCATCGGAAAAATTCCTGGCAAGAGAATCGAAATCAGTTCCTTCAGCGAGATCGGAATATATGTCGTTTATCTTCTTTTTAGCCACGGAATCGCCGTGTTTACTGACATCTATGAGTATATGCTTTGGATGGTAACTGATTTTTTTTTGCTCATATCTCTTGACTATATCGTCTTCTGTAAACAACTTACTTACTAGGCTGTCCGCAAAAAGCCCGTTCACTATCGCCTGATAATTCAGATTGTGCTGATACTCCTTTTGCACCATCCGCAATGTGTCCGGCCTGTGAATATCAATCAGATCGAGAACTATCCTCCTGGACACCATATCGTTCAGAAACCTTCTGCGTTGATCATAAGTTGACTCAAGTGCCTTTTCAATATCATAACCGAATGCCGCCCGAATAAAATTTTCTTCGAATTCTGATACGGTTATCCCTCCTGTGTTGAGTTTGACCACATAGGCCTCCGGATCCTGATGGTCCCGACATGAAACCAGCAGTATGACCCAGCATGCGAGAAGTATCTTTATCATTTTTATTTTCATTGTTCCCCTGAACCTTTTTTTTACATCTGTTCAATAAACTTGGTTAATATAGTCACTAGTTATACAAATATCAATACAAAAAGTTGCTTAATTAGAACCCCTCAGGCATAAAGTTTCTGTCACTTTAGAGAAATGGTCATGTTGAATACAGGATTTGCCGGAGAAAATTCTTTCATATCGGCGCAAAAATATCCGTTTCTGATGAACTGATATCTGTCTTCGGGAGATGTAGATTTTATAACTGAACTTTCGATACGACAACCTTTTATTACCCTGACAGAGTTTTTGTTCAGCAGCTCTTTAAAATCCGCATCTTTTGCCCGAAGCGGATTTTCCGCGTTAAAAAGCCTGTCATAAAGCCTCAGAATACACTCATCCGAATGGTCTTTTGATACCCAGTGTATTATCCCTTTAATTTTTTTACCGTCAACCTTCATCATGTTAAGACTGCCGGGAATATATTCGCACTGTATTTCTGTAATATTTCCCGAATCATCCTTCGTTGCCGAAAGGCACCTGACTATATAGGATTTTCTCAGCTTTACAAAATTACCCGGACGAAGTCTGAAAAAATCCGGATCATCTTTGTCGGTGTAGTCACTTCTTTCAACATAAAGATATTTTGAGAAAGGTATTTTTCTTATTGCAGTTCCCGGATTTGACGGGAGTGTATCAGTCTCTATATTTTCAGACTCATCTTCCGGATAATTGACAATGTTGAGCACCAACGGTTCCTTAACCGCCATTACCTGCGGACTGCTCTTCTTAAGATAATCTCTTACACAATATTCAAAATTGTCTATATCTATCAGGCTCTCTTTTTTGCTTACACCGACACTCTTCATAAATTCCCTTATCGCACCGGCAGGTACTCCCCTTCTGCGCATACCTATAATTGTGGGCATTCTCGGATCGTCCCATCCTTCTACCGTTTCTTCGTCAACAAGTCTTTTTAAAAACCTTTTGCTTGTTATGGTATATGTCAGATTAAGCCTTGCAAATTCTATCTGCCTTGAAGGATATATTCCGAGTTTGTCAATGAACCATTCATATAACGGTCTGTGGTTCTCGAACGATATATCGCATAATGAATGCGTGATCTTTTCCAGCGAGTCTGACTGACCGTGCGTAAAGTCGTAGGAGGGATATATAACCCATTTCTTACCTGTCCTGTGATGCTCTTTTTTCAGGATACGGTACATGACAGGATCACGCATGTTTATGTTCGGACTGGACATGTCTATTTTTGCTCTCAGAACCCTGGAGCCTTCATCGAACTCTCCATTTTTCATTCTTTTGAACAGATCAAGATTTTCTTCAATACTCCGGTTCCTGAAGGGACTTTCCTTCCCCGGTTCGGTAAGGTTTCCCCTGAGCTCTTTGACTTGGTCCTGTGAAAGATCACATACATAAGCAAGTCCTTTTTTGATCAGTTCCACGGCATACTCATAAAGTGTTTCAAAATAATCAGACGCATAATATAACCTGTGCTGCCAATCATATCCGAGCCATTTTATATCCCTTTTTATAGCTTCTTCAAACTCAATCTCTTCTTTAACCGGATTAGTGTCGTCAAACCTGAGGTTATAAACTCCACCGAATTCTGAGGCTGTTTCGTAATTTATCACTATAGCTTTTGCATGACCTATATGCAGATAACCGTTAGGTTCGGGCGGAAAACGCGTGTGCACGCTTTCCGTCCTGCCGCTCTTCAGGTCCTCTTCAATTATCGTCCTGATAAAATTCGATCCCATACCCTCATTTTCTTTACCTTCCATTACCCGCTCCCGTTTTTTGAGCTAAATATAGCAAATTCGGCGGATTTTATCAATTTATTTATCTGATTACAAATGTCTAAATTTGTTGTAAATACCCGTTTATTTGTTTATATTTGTGTGTTAATGTAAAAATGACCATTTCTAAATGGAGAAGTTTGAATGTCCGGAATATATGAAGAATTGAAGGCAAGAGGGCTGATAAAACAGTTCACGATAGAAGAAAACAGGCTCGGAAAGCTGCTTAACGGACCATCTGTGAAGGTATATGCGGGTTTCGACCCCACCAAAAACTCTCTGCATGTCGGTCATCTTATACCGATAATGATCCTCTCGCATCTGCAGAGAGCGGGCCATATTCCCATCTGCGTTCTGGGTGGCGGTACGGCAATGATCGGTGATCCGAGCGGAAGAGATTCTATGAGAGAAATGCTTACTGAAGCAAAGATCATGGAAAATATGGCTGGAATAAAAAAACAGCTGTCCCACTTTATTGATTTTTCTGAAGAGAAAGCTCTTCTTCTGAATAATTTTGACTGGCTCGGACTGGAGAATTATATAAATTTTATCAGGGAGATAGGCACCCATTTTACAGTCAACAGAATGCTCACTGCCGACTGTTTCAAAATAAGAATGGAAAAGGGACTTTCATTTCTGGAATTCAACTATATGATACTCCAGGCTTATGACTACTATATTCTCTTTAAAAAATACGGATGCACTCTTCAGATAGGGGGCGACGACCAATGGTCGAACATTCTCGCAGGTATAGATCTTATCAGAAGGAAAAACGGAGCTGAGGTTTTCGGTATGACCAATCCTCTTCTGTCCAGGTCCGACGGCAAAAAAATGGGTAAAACGGAAGGCGGCGCCGTGTGGCTGGATTCCGAACTGACATCGCCTTACGATTACTACCAGTTCTGGAGAAATACTTCTGATGATGATGTTATCAAATTTTTAAAAATTTATACTTTTGTTCCGCTTGAAACGATCAGCCGGTTTGAAGATCTCAGCGGTAAGGAATTAAACCCCGCAAAAGAGCTGTTGGCCTACGAAGCCGTAAAGATACTCCACGGGGAGAACGAAGCATTAAAAGCGGATGAAACTGCAAAGAAAATTTTTGGTCATAAATCTCTTTCTGACGCACCGTCAATAAAACTGCCGGGAGAAAATGTCATCGGCGCGGAGCTGGTCGATCTTTGTATAAACGCAGGTGTTTTTGAAACAAAAAGTGAAGTCAGAAGAATTATCGCTCAGGGCGGAATATCCCTTAACGGTGAAAAGGTCACTGACCCGAAAAGAATAATCGCAGAAGGTGATATTACAGAAGGTTCTCTGACTATAAAAAAGGGGAAAAAATCTTTTTATAAAATTGAAATTTAGCGGAGTTGTCAAATGAAGATATTATTGATAATTTTAACGGCATTTTTTCTGCTTACCTCATGCTCATCAGACGAAGACAGACTTTTCCGTGCCATAAAAAGAGGTGACCTGCAGGAAGTCAGATCCATGGTAAGGAACGGTGCCTCTCTCCTGTCTTACAACAAGAACGGATTATCCCCCCTCGAAGTCGCAAGGATCAACGGACAGACAACTATTGAAAATTTCATTCTGGATGAAATAAAAATAGTACTTGACCGCGAGGTTCAGGAACTTCTGACTTCTTCATTTGATGAGAGGATGAAAAGACTTAAAGCCGCGGAAAAAGAGCGGAAAAAGCACTACGATCTTTATCTGGAAAGCAACGAAAAACTCATCTCTCTAATGTCTGACGATGTCAGACTGACCGAAAGCATAATGAAAGAACAGGAAAAGCATTTCAGATCCCACCAGGAACTTGTCAGAGCATTTATCAATACAAAAGTTGATCTGATTGATGATATCTTAAAAGAGCTGGTAAGGCGTGACAGACTCCACAGTTTTGAATCAAAAGATGCCAGGCATATTGTGAATGTAAGCATAATGTACAGACTTGGAAAAATGTAAAAAAAGGCGGATCTCTCCGCCTTTTTTTACATTTTTACTCCGGGGATACTACCTCTGAATGTAAACCCTTACCCTGTCGCCGCCTGCGCTGACCACATTAACTATATCTTCGTCAACCATGTCAATAAAATCCTCGATGTTGTTGACGATCTGTGCAAGATCCACGCCGTTGGCTTTGATCTCTGACATTTTTTCGGCCGGCATCATGCTCAGAGCGAGCTTCGCAAGCATCAGAGGAAGCGTTACCATAACATTATCGCCGTCCGCGCTCTGGACCTCGACTTTGAATTTGCCCTTAAGCCTGGAACCGGGCTTGCCGTCGCTTACGGCTACACTTTTGGTCTCTGTTTTGTAACCGGATCTGTTTTCAGTACCGCCGTCAAGAGCTTTGAGCAGTTTTTCCGCCTGTTCAGCTGTAAGTTTGCCATCCTGAAGCATCTCCATGATCTGTTTTTTTTCTCTTTCGTTAGACATTTTGTCCTCCTTTTCTATAGATTTATTTTTATTTTTGTGCCGTCTTTTGCGTCTATGTCAACGCCTATTTCGTCGGTAAATCCCATAAGCGGCTGTTTTCTGATCAGAAGAAAAATGTTGACCGGAATCAGAATTACAGGCTTGAAAAGGGAATAGTTGATAATAACATCATCGCTTATTATCCTTATTCTGCTCATCAGGGGAAGCTCCGTCAGCGGCTTTTTGAAATTGCTCAGACAAAAATAATCAGCGAACGAATACAGCAAATAGATAAGAACCGCTGTTCTAAGCCATCCTGAGTTCATATTGTATGCGATAAGAATATTCAGAGCAAAAAGGATCATTGTGATTATAAAGACCGCCCTTGTCTCTTTTACGATCACACCTTTGATGAGATAGTAAAGCGGAAGTGTTATTAAAAGCAGAAAGATCATAAATTCCCCTTATTTCAAAGCTTTAATGAGTTTTTCGGCTTCGTCAACCGAAATTTTTCCTTCCGAAACCATATTAAGTATGGCCTGAACACTCTGCTGCTCCTTTTTCGTATCTTTTATCTCTTCTTTTACAGTCGTGCCGGAGTCTTCCGAAACATTTTTAAGGTGAGATTTTAAATTTTTAGCTATGTTCATAAAAACAGAACCGAAAGTCCTGGAAAGATCAGCTCCAAAATTTTCAAAGTTTTTAAAATCACCTTTTACCTGAGATATTTTAATTTTTTCTTCAGCAGGTCTTTCGCCGTTTATGTCAACATCACCGGAAACAGTCTTGAGAATGAAATCCTTTTCTGTTTTGAGACTTGATATGTCAAGTACGATGTCGCCGGATACGCTGTTGACGACACAGTTTTCTGCAAGAATAAACTCTCCTGATGCCGAAATGTCGCCGGACACGCTTTTTGCGGTAAATTTTTCCAGTACTGCACCTGTTATTGTAGTATCACCAGAGATAGCCGAAGTTTTTACAGAACCTTTAAAATTCCTTATCGCAACATCACCGCTGATGGTTCCTGTCTCGCAGTTTCCTTTTTCGATATCGGAAACATTAATGTCTCCGCTTTTGGTCTTAAACACAGCTGATATTTCACCGATACCGGAAACCCTGATATCTCCGCTGATAGTAACTGCCTGACCTTCTAATCCGAATTTGCGCGGTACGCCGATACTTACGGAGAAATCACCCGTATCTGAAAATGCTGAGAGTTTTTTTACTTTCTGCCTGACCTCAAGCTTATCATCTGCGAATTCAACATCAAAAACTTCATCGGCGGCATTTTTCCTGAGTTCCCCGAAATTAACTGAGAGCTCATCACCGTCAGTGTCAATGATCTCGACATCCGCGTTTATCGTATTGATACTGATCTTGAGCGTTTCAGAGCTTATTCTGTAGTTCATTTCTGCCTCCTTTTGTTAAGTTTTTCAAGAGCTTCTTCGGTCGAAATGTCGCCTTTGGCAAGAAGCTCGAGCACTTCGTCGGAACCTGAATCGTCATCTTCTTCGAGACCAAGCGCAGCTTTTGCTTTTTTCAGCAGATTCTTAACCTTGGGATATGAGCAGTTCATCATTTTTTCGACCTGTCTGATGCTTCCTTCCGCAAAAATGAATACTTTGATAAAATCCTCGATCTCCTTTTCCAGGCCGCTCATAGATCCACCGCAGATAAAATCACCGCTGATCTTCGTTGCGCATCCGGTGCAGGTGTACTCCGAAACTTTGAGTCCCGATCCGCACACCGGGCATTCTGTAAGCTGTTTTTTCATGATACCTCCTTATATATTCTTTGAACAAGATGTGTTTTTGATCCCGGGAAAACCGGCGCTGTTTTCAGCAAATTCTTTTCTGAGAGCGATCTCGATCAGCTCTTTAGCCTGCTCGGCAGTTATTCTGCCTTCTTTTTCCATTTTTGATATCAGATATATTTCCGCAGACATTTTCGCCTCCTTTAAGTCTTTGAGTGAAATATAACACATTTTAATACACTTGTCAAGCGATTTATTAACTTTTTTAATATTTTACACAAATAAATGTTAATATATTTAATTTTACTCTTGTTATTTAATCCCGGTCGTAAAATAAAAAAGAGCGCAGTTCGTGCACTCTTAATTCATTAATATATATGCGTTCTTATATATTCGTTAAATATTATACAAGGTCTTCTTTGATAAATCTGTAAGTTTTTTTGCAGAACTGACATTTGATCTCAATATAACCGTTATTATCCAGCTCCTCTTCGATCTCTTCTTTGTTTAGAAGTTTTACCGCAGACAGCATTTTCTTTCGTGAGCATCCGCACCTGTATTCAGGTTCAAGTTTCTCCAGCGTCCCGGTTTCGGCACCCTTCAAAAGTATTTTTGCGGCAATATCCTCCAAAGAATACCCCATATCAAGAAGATCCGTAAAATTCGGCAGCGATGAAAGGTTTTTTTCAACAAGATCAACAGACTCATCGGTATAACCGGGCATCATCTGGATCATAAATCCGCCGGCCTTTCTGTATGTGCCATCCGGAAATATCAGTACTCCAAGTCCGATTGATGTTGGTATTTGTTCAGATGATGCGAAATAGTAGGTCAGATCATTTGCAAGGTTTCCGTATTTCATTTCCACGCTTCCGGTGTAGGGTGTCTTGAGTCCTGTGTCCTTAATTATATGAATCAGGCCGTCACCCAGTACAAGTTTGTCCGCGGACAGAAAATCATCTTCTTTGATCTCAGGTACGAAAGAGGGATTGTTTATCATTCCTCTGACATGGGCTTTATTATCTGAAGTTACTATTGCCCTGCCGCACGGACCGTCCCCTTCTGTCCTGATCGTTATTATACTGCCGGAGGTTTTCATGTCGGCCCCCATTATAACGGCAGAGCATAACAGCTTTCCTAGAACAGAAATATTCGAAAGCGAGAGCTGATGAATACCGGAAGCTTTTTTTACTGTTTCAGTACAGTCGGCAAGAGTATATTTTATCTGCCCTTCAGCGATCCCTTTTATAAGTCTGTCAGCCATAGAGTTATTCCCTTAGATTGAGTCATCCGTCAGTGCTTTAAAGCCTTCACCTCTGACATCCCTTATGTCTATAACCGTCATAAAGGCTTCGGGGTCAATTATTTTGATCTTATCCTGAAGTGCCACAAGTTCTCTTCGGGACAGAGCGGCGAATATTATCTCTTTTTCATCGTTCTTGTAAATCCCCTTACCATGTAGATAAGTCGCCCCCCTCCTGAGTTTCTTCAAAATATATGATGCGATCTCCTCATACTTATTTGAAACAATAAATACCCCTTTTCTGAAATTGAGACCGACAGTAATCGAATCAATAACTTTAGCTGTAGCATATATCGTTAAGACGGAGTATAAAGCAAGCTTGACATCTCTGAAGGCTATTACGCCGAAAACGACGACCAGAGTGTCGATCAGTATGATGAGCTGCCCCATGGGGATCTTCGATTTTTTGTATGCGATCTGGGCAACAATGTCGGATCCGCCGGTGGTACCTTTGGCTTTGAATATGAAAGCAAGTCCTGCTCCTATTAGAACTCCCCCGTAGAGCGAAGAAATGAGCATATCGTCCTCAATAAGCGGCACATCGCCCCACCAGACTGTAAGGGTGTCGATAAAAAAAGCAGTCAGTGTCATACCCAGGATCGTTCTCCAGCCGAATTTGGGTCCAAGTTCTTTTATGCCCCATATTATTAAAGGAACATTCATAACAAGTCCCATTGTTCCTGTCGGGAGGCCGAGAGTATGGTAGAGAACTATGGCGATCCCGAAAACCCCTCCGGGAACGATCCTGTAGGGGACTACAAAAAAAGCATACCCCGATGCCATGATCAGTGATCCGGCGATCAGAAGAACAATATCCAAAATGCCTCTTTTGGAAAAGGCCATGTAATCCGACAGAAGAAACATTAAAAAACCCCGTTAAAAGATTATTCGGACAGAAGTTTCTCCACTTTTGAAGCGAGAACATCTTTTCCGCGCAGATTCTTATATCTTATAATACCGTTTTTATCGACCAGAAATGTTGCCGGTATTCCCACGATCCTAAAGGTTGATACATTCGGGTCTTCCCATGCTTTTCCGCTGAAAATATTCTGCCATTTTATATCGTTTAGGCCGATAAATTCCAAAACCTTTTCTCTGTCATCCTCTTTATCCAGGTTTACGCCTGTCACATTAAAACCTTTTGGTCCGTACTCCTGATAAACAGATACAACATTCTTCATTTCATGCCTGCACGGAGCACACCATTCTGCCCAGAAATCAATGAGGCGAACAGTACCTTCAGCAGTATCGGCACTGTATGTGCTGCCGTCAAACAAGACACCCTTTATTTCCGGAAGTTTGTCACCTATTGTCGGTGTACCTCTCTCAAATCTTTTTAAAAGATCTCTGTATTCTTTTTCATTGTACAGATGACCGGCGAATAAAACATCCGTAAGGCTGTGTATCAGGTTCCTGTCAGTACTGTTTGCTTCCGCAAATTTCTTCAAAAGAATTAAAGCCTGTTCTTTTTCACCCGATACAACATTCAGTTTGGCCTCTATCAGGTCAAGAATACTGTCTCTCTCGTTATTATCTCTTGCAAGCCGCAAATATTCTCCGGCCTTTTCAAGATCTCCCGTATAGGCATAATTTTCAGCTATCGCCGAATTGCTCAATACTCCGGGGTTATTCTTTACGAAAACATCAAGCAGATCTTTGCCGTTTTCAAACAGACCTTCACTTAAGTAATAATACATAAGATTTTCAAAAGCACCAATATTCGAAGGGTCTTTTACAAGCATTATTCCGTTAAGAGCTGCCAGATCATCATATTTCCCCAAACTGCTGTATATGTACGAAAGAACCTCGTATGCATCCCTTACGGTATGATCTTTTATTATTGAAAGATACGAGAGTTTTGCGGGAATTTCAAGATTGGAGGCATCTTCATACAAGTAAACAAGAGCAAGACCGAGATATCCATAAGCGTCATTTCGTTTTTGCCTTATCATGTTCGAAAAATATTCCTTCCCTTCATCGGTGGGAAGTCGCGTTCCGTAAAAAAACCGGTGATGTGAATTAAGGCTGTCTGAACGGTACAGTTCAACAACAAATCTGTCGGCATCTTCCGGACGGTTCTGCATGAAATGGATCTTAAGCGCCTTCAAGTCATAAGAATCCGGATAAAGGGAAAGAAGAGAATCAATATCCTTCTGAAGCTGCTCTGGTTTATTTCTGTATTCTTTGAGGATCAAATCAGGCTCTGTAACCTCATAAGGTTCCGTATTGATCTTTGAAAGGTCGATACCGGTCCTTTCTGTCAGATTCCTTATGAATGTCTCGTTATCTTGTTTACTGCTGCACGAAACAAGCAAAAAAAGCATAAAAAGAATACAGACTGAAAATATTCTGATATTGGAAATTTTTATCATTTGTTAAGCTCGCGAAGCACCAGATCGGTAATCTCGTATTCGGGCTTTGAATAGAGAAGTGTTCCTGTGTTTGCATCAAAGACTATATCAAACTTCTCCCGCTCGGAAACTTTTTTTATTACATCATTGATCTTGTCTATCACAGGCTGCATAAGCTCAGCGTTCTTACGATGAAAATCTCCGCCCTGACCCCATACTTTTTCTCTGAATTCGTAGTACTCCTGAAGTTTTCTCTGGCCATGGGCTATCCGTTCGTTCCTTCTTTCTTCAGAAACCATCAGCGACATATTCTTTATCTCTTCTTCAAGAGATTTGATCTCATTCTCCATCGTAACAGCTTTAGTCTCCATATCCCTATTCCATTTCGAAAGCTCCTCTTTTGCGCTGATAGCTTCCTTGTATTCGGCAAGTACCCTGTCAGAATTTACATAACCGAACTTTACCTGAGCACTTAATGCCAGTGAAACGAACATAACTGCCATAACAAAATATTTCTTCATGATCTTCTCCATGATTTATTTTTTATAAATTTGTTCCCATTCTGAAGTGGGTCCTAAGCTGATCTCTCCAATCGGCTTTCTCTCCGAACCCTTTATAATAGTCAAATCCGTATCCCACATCAAGTCCGAGCATACCAAGCATGGGGACATTTATCCTGACACCCACTCCTGCGCCTCTGTTCAGGTCAAAGAGATTAACTTCCGAATAATCTCTCCAGAGATTTCCGGCGTCAAAATAAGCAAGTGAATATATCAGCATCGGGGATTCAACCAGCTTAAGGCGCATTTCAAAGGAGGTCTTTATCAAATTCCTTCCGCCGATAAAATATCCGCTTTCAAACGGACCGATCGAATTTTCGTCATATCCCCTTAAAGGTTCTCCGCCGGAAAGTCCTCCGCCGCCCAGATAGAAGTATTCCCTTGCGCTGATATAAGATGAGGGTCTGAGCTTGTCCATAACACCCGTCACGAACTGTGAATAGAGTACAAGCCTTTCCGGTATAATAGGCTGGTACCATTTCATATCCAGCTTATGTTTATGAAACTCTTCGTCGCCGCCCAAAATTCCGCCGGCAAGCTTGGTCATAAGTGTAATATTTGCACCCCGACTCGGAAAATCAGCCCTGTCCCTGCTGTCTCTTATCATATACTGCGCAACCGACGACGATATTATTGTCTTACCTTCAAAAAGTTCATACTGCACCGGAGCGTAATCTTTAACATCTGTGTATTTTATTCTGTCTATGGAGTAGTACCACAGCCCGCGCATCCAGTTGTCTGACCACGCGAATCTTCTTCCCAGCTTTACTATACCGCTTATGATATGTGTATCTGAATACGACTCATCTCTTTTCTGATAATTGGCACTCATTCCGATCAGTGTCGGAGTATCCATAAGCCAGGGCTCTTCCGCGC
>SLFX01000144.1 GCA_007124045.1 Candidatus Delongbacteria bacterium
CTCATTCGCCCTGTATTTCCCTTACGGATTTATAGTGTCTCGCAAGCTCTCTCTCTCTCATTTCCTCCGAATTTCGAAGCATTTCTCTTGCCCTTCTCCGCATCAGATTGATCTTCTTCATTTCATTTTCATGTCTTTGAAGCTCTCTTTGAAGCATGATTTTTTGACGCGGGTCAAGATCCCGGCTGTCCGGTCGGGATATTATAATATCATCCTCATCACCGTCAAGCTCCAAAAGGTCAAATTCGTCAAAATCCTCATCGGCAAGTATCTCTGTATCATGTTCTGTTTCAGCGTTCGCAAGGATGATATTTTGAGGCAGATCTCCTCTGTCCGTCCGGGCATATATGCTTAGAAGTATGGCGACAGAGAACATAAAAGTGATCATTATTTTATTTCCGCTTTTCATAGTGCCTCCTTTTTGCGGTTTCACTTAACAGAACAATATATTAAAGAAATCCGTGTTTTTCAACATAAAAACCCGTTTTGTTTCAGAACAAAATCCGCTATATTTAGTACAAGCGGCATAAGAACTAATAACGGAACTCTGTGATTATGGAAAGGATCAGATTTTTTAAACCGGAATATCTTCAGCTTTTATGGCTCATTGTGCCTGCTGCTGTTCTTCTTTTTCTTTCTCTGCGGTCAAGATCGGCGGCTGTGAGGAAGATGTTCGGCGAAAAACTGTCAGTAAAAATAACTGATAATTTCTGCCCTGGAAGATCGACAGCAAAAAAAATCATACAGTTAGCGGGACTTTTTTTTATTACAGCAGCTCTCGCAGGTCCTCAGATAGGTACAAGAATGGTAACTGTGAAAAGAGAGGGGATCGATATTGTTGTGGCAATAGACCTTTCCCGATCCATGCTTGCGGAAGATATATTTCCGAACCGTCTTGAAAAAACTAAACATGAAGTCGGTAATTTCATACGCAGACTTTCGGGCGACAGAATAGCTCTTGTGGGTTTCACCAGCAAAGCATACATACAGTGCCCGATGACTTTTGACTATGATGCCGCACTGATGTTCCTTGATGTTATGGACAATTCAATAGTTCCGCAGGACGGAACTTCTCTGGCTGATGCTATACGCGTATCCACCCTGGCTTTTTCCGAAGAGGATGAGAGACATAAACTTCTTATACTTATCTCTGACGGTGAGGATCATGAAGACGGCATAGGTCCAATGATCAGTGACGCGGTTGACCGGGGGATCGTAATATACACAATTGGAGTCGGATCACCGGACGGGGTTCCAATACCTTATGGTGACGGATTTCTGAGAGACAACAGCGGGAGAACCGTTATCAGCAGACTAAACGAAACTGTATTAAAGGAAATTGCTGAAAAGGGAGGAGGAATTTATTATTATTCATCTATCGGGCTCAGTGTTCTCGACGAGATATTCAAGGATATTGAAAAAATAGAAAAAGGGGATCTTGACGAAAAGGTTTTCACCGATTTTGCTCACAGATTCCAGTTCTTTTTATTCGCAGGAATTCTTTTGTTTTTCGGTGATTTTTTTCTCTCTGAAACAAAAAAGAATAAGAAAGAGGGCATGTGATATGAGGTCTCTGCATATACTGATAATTTTTCTGTTCGCATACACACTCTTTTCGGTATCGTTTTTCGACGCAAGGTCCGGAGAAAGAGAATACAGAAGAGAGAACTTTGACATCAGTGAAAAAAAGTTCGGTTCTGCGGCTGTTTCCAGCCCTGAAAGAGACCCTGTACTTTTTTATAATCTCGGTAATGCTCTTTTCAAACAGCAGAAATTCGATCAGGCTCTGAAAAGCTATGAGCAGGCCCTGGCTACAGATAATGAACAACTCAAATCTCATGTAAAGTACAATATGGGGAACACATTCTTCATGCAGCAGGAGCCTGAAAAAGCCCTTGCGATGTACAGAGATGCTCTTATTCATGACGAGAATAATATTGAAGCGGCCATTAATTATGAGATAGTCAGACAGCTTCTTGAACAGCAGGAACAGGAACAACAGCAGCAACAAGAACAACAGCAGGAACAAGAACAACAGCAGGAACAGGATCAACAACAGGACCAGGATCAACAGCAGGATCAGGATCAACAACAGGATCAGGATCAGCAACAGGATCAGGATCAGCAACAGGATCAGGATCAACAGCAGCAGCAACAACAGGAAAGAGACAGAATGACAAGAGAAGAGGCGGAGAGACTGCTCAGATCACTTGAACAGAACGAACAGGATGTGCAGGAAAGAGCCCAGAAAAAGCTGATCGATGTTGAAAGAAGCCCGGTTGAAAAGAAATGGTAACTCTCAAAATATTTCGCAGAGCCCTCATTGAGACATCGCCTCCAGCCTGAGAAGAAACACTGTTTCCTGGTTATCAGGATTGACTGCATATGATTTTCTCAATAAACGGACATAAGATTCACGATCACCCTTGATTGATTCTATCAGTGCCTCATGCAGCATTAGACCCGATTTTTTATATCTTTCGAACTTTTCCGTATCCTCAATATTATAAAAAACACCTTCAGTATTGTAATGATTTCTGATATTTTCCGCATTGATGATCCAATTTTCAGGGTCAAAGCTTCTGAATTTAAAAAAATCGAGATAAGACCTGTTATCAGTGCATATCCTTTTACCTTCCGCTATTGAAGACACATCGGCGAGTATCAGGTAAGAAGCAAGGGCGTATGGATCAGAATAGAAATACGGGTCGCTGATCTTTGCCGCCGCGGCTTTAAAATCCGCAAAGTCTATTCTGAGAGGTTTTTTCGATCCGTACAGAATGGCATGAGTATGCCCCATCCAGACTGTTGTGTTTTCAAAAACACTTCTGAAGGTTGCGATAATCCCTGCAAAATCATCTTTCATGAGCTTATGCAGAGGAAGATACTGAGTCACTATCCCGTTATCTGTAAGGTGGTCATAACACAACTGAAAATACTCTCTCGAATACAGGGCTCCCGAACCGAGAACAGGATGAGTCGGATCGGAAGATATCAGGTCGTATTTCTTCCCGGACCTCTGAAGATAATTCCTGCCGTCATCCCCTATTATGACGAACCTCGGATCCCCGGTAACATTGTTATTGAAGTTCGTGTAGAATTCTGCCGCTTCGGTCAGATCTTCAGCCAGCTCCACGCATTCCAGCGATTTTACATCCTCATGCTGAAGTATTGTCGAGGCTGTTACGCCGATGCCGAATCCGACAACAAGAACATTTTCCGGTACTTTACCCGTGAGGAAAGGCAGATGACCGAGAAGTTTTACAGCCTTTATTGCATCATAGGAACTTCCGATAACTGAATTATTATTGAAGAATGTGTGATTGACGCCCGATACTTTCTCATGCCCGACAACAAGGGTGGCTTCGACTGTTTCCCTGTAGAACAAAATCTCCCTGTCAAAAAGTGAGAACGACGGCGGAAGTATCATTATTCTTTCCCTGATCAGTCCGGCAAAAATTACTATAATAAAAGATACACCGGTAAGCATAAAAATAATGCTTTTTTGCTTTTTGCGGAAGTAAAGGGTCATTGAGAATAGTGAAAGAATGAGCGAAACTGCCAATAGCGTCCTAACCGCTCCGGCGCGGGGAATGAGCACGAATGCGGCCGTAAATGGACCGAGGAAAGCGCCTGCCGTGTTCACAAAATATATCCTTCCGAAACCCGATGATATCTTTTCGCTGCGGTTTCTGTAAAGCTTTACGGCGCTTGTAAATATTATTCCCGAGAGAACCGACTGTGGAAGTACGGTAAGCATAGAAAGTGCTGCCGGAGGGATCAGTATCCGCGCCCATGAAGCGCTGAGTGTTTTATGAAGCGGAAGTATTATCCATTCCGGAGCGTTCACGAATACCACAATACCGGCGCCGACGGCAGCAGCCATAAGGAACATGGATGTTATCAGTATTTTTTCCGTATTATAATCTCTTGCGGATAATTTTCTGTATATCATACTGCCTGCAAAGTAGCCGGATATCGTTACGGATATAATGAGAGAAAAAGTATAGCTTGTGTTCGTAAGATATATTCTGAAAATCCTCATGGCGGTGATCTGAAAAATAAATCCGCAAAGACCGGAAACAAACACAGCGGCCATGGCCGTTCTTGGTTTTTCCTGCAGTATCTTTTTTATTTTTTCTGATTTTTTTTCCGCTTTCTGTTCAGGCTGCAGCCCTCTCTGCACTTTCAGTCCTTTTACCGCAAATACTGCCAGAAGAATATTTATCCCGGCGGCAAAAAAAACAGAACCGGATGCGCCCAGCGATCCGAGCAGTAAAAATCCTGCGAGAAGTCCGCCCGTCGCGCTTCCGAGAGTCTCGAAACCGAAAGTGTTCGCCGCCGCCTGCCCTGTATTATCACCCGACATGACGAATATTCTGCTTACGGCAGGCATGAACCCCCCGATGAAGAATGCTGACATGAACACAAGAACAAGTGAATAGGAGTAAGCGGTGAATCCTATATTAATTCCCCATGCGTTTGCCCTGTATATAGCCGGAAGGAAAAGAATGAGCCTGTAAACGATCAGGTTCACGGCCGCGACTGTAATCAAAAGCCGGGAAATGAATTTTTGGACATCTACGGCTTCCTGAGCCTTTTTTCCGAAAAAGAAAGCACCCGCCGAAAGTCCGGCCATATAGGCCGAGATAACGACAGTAGAAGCATGAACGGTAATTCCCAGATATAGCGACAGCAGCCTGTTCCAGACAACTTCGTAAACCAGGAAAGAAAATCCCGCGGCAAATACCGCTAAAAACAAAAGATATCTGCTATTCTGCTTCAATTTAATACTACTTTTTTTCTGAATTATTCAGCCTGAAATAAATTTCAGCCGCTTTATTTACGAACTCTATTTTATCCAGCGCATCATCAAGATTTTTTCCGGCGCTTATACATCCGTGTTTTTCCATAAGGACTACGGACGCTGTCTTTATCTGTTCAAAAACAATCTGTGCAAGTTCTGACGAGCCCGGCTTTTTTACCCCTGTAAAACCGACTCCTTCAGGTATGAGAAGCTCTGCCTCTGTGTGAATACCGGAAAGCATGCGGTTTATATCAGCCGCGTTTTTAAAATTCTCAAGATGCATCAGAGCTATGACGGCATCAGGATGAGCGTGGATCAGAGATGTTATGTCTTTTCCCTCCGATGCGAAGTGGTCATGGATCATAAGATGCATTTCGAGTTCAGAACTGGGTTTTCCTTTGCCGCCGCTGACAGCGTATGAAGTGCCGTCCTCTGAAATTGTGATCAGAACGCAGTGATCTTCAGGATTTTTTGAAGCAATATACCTCATTCTGCTTCCTGAAGATGTTATCAGAACAGTGCTTCCCGCCAGATCAGGATACTTTCTTCCCAGAGCGATACTGCCGGATGCCTGAAAAGTGAACTTTTCCGCAAGTCTCACGCTCATATTTCCTGCGGAAGCCTCGGCCCATCCCCGGGAGTGGAGAACCGCCGCGGTTTCACGCATTTCGCGAAGGGCTTTTTCTGTTATTGAACTCATCAGTCTCCCGGTTTTTTGGTGAATTTAAACAATCATATCCGAAATAGCCATAAAAATATATAAACTTTTTGCTTTCCTTTAATGCTGACATAGCTTAACTTTGCCCCCGAAATTAAATCAGCAGGAGTTAAG
>SLFX01000041.1 GCA_007124045.1 Candidatus Delongbacteria bacterium
AGCGAACATGATACATATCTGCATCATCTTGCCGACGCCGTTCCTGTCAATGGTCTGGAAAGGATCTTTTTCGTAAATTCCCGTTTCAACATATTTGCCCAAAAAGCTTCCGGCGTCGTCTCTTGAGAATCCGCAGGTCATCTGCGTAAGGTCGTTGGTGCCGAAGCTGATAAAGTCGCAGTGCGGCGCGAACTCGTCGGCTGTCAGGGCCGCTCTTGGAACCTCTATCATTGTTCCGACCTTATAGTCCACTTTTCCTTTTGCACCAAGCTCTTCGGCGACCTGCTCGATTATATCTTTAACAGCGAGATATTCCTCAACTTTTCCGGTCAGCGGAACTTCTATCCACGGCTTTGAGTCCTGAACTTTCAGAGCAGCCTTGAAGATAGCTTTCGCCTGTGTTTTAGCTATTTCGGGATACACTACTGCAAGACGGCATCCCCTGAACCCGAGCATCGGGTTGAATTCGTGAAGGCTGTGAATGGTACTTTTGAGCTGATCGGGAGTTACTCCTATCTCGGAAGCCACACCGATTATATCTTCTTCATCTTTAGGCAAAAACTCGTGAAGCGGCGGATCGAGAAGCCTGATGATGACCGGTTTGCCTTCGAGAACCTCGTAAATTTCTTCAAAATCCTTCTGCTGGAAAGGCTCGATCTTCGCGAGAGCTTTTTCTCTTGCCTCCGTGTCTTTGGCCACGATCATTTCCCTTACGGCTTTGATCCTTGAAGCCTCAAAGAACATATGCTCGGTCCTGCAGAGCCCGATACCTTCAGCGCCGAATTTAAGAGCTACAGCCGTATCGTGAGGAGTGTCCGCATTGGTTTTTATAAGCATTTCCCTGAATTCATCGGCCCACTCCATAAGAGTTCCGAAATCTCCGGAAAGTTCGGGTTCAACGACAGGCACTGCACCTTCGTAAACCGTTCCCTCGCTTCCGTTAAGTGTTATTACATCGCCCTGATTAAAAACCTTGTCCCCGAACTTCAATGTGCCGGCATCTTCGTTGATCTTAGCGTCCGAACAGCCTGCAACGCAGCATTTTCCCATGCCTCTAGCGACCACAGCCGCGTGTGATGTCATTCCGCCTCTCGAAGTCAGGATCCCTTCAGATGCATTCATGCCGATAAGGTCTTCGGGAGATGTCTCGTTCCTGACGAGTATAACTTTTTCACCGTCAACATTCTTTTCGTGAGCAAGATGCGCGTCAAAATATATTTTCCCCACAGCCGCTCCGGGAGATGCCGGAAGTCCTTTGCCGAGAGGAGTTCTTTTAGCCGTCTCTTTAGTATCAAGCTGAGGATGAAGAAGCTGATCAAGCTGAGCAGGTTTTACCCTCATAACGGCAGTCTGTTTATCAATAAGTCCTTCATTGCACATTTCAACGGCCATTCTCACAGCCGCGGCGGCAGTTCTTTTTCCGTTCCTTGTCTGCAGGATCCAAAGCTTTCCCTCCTCTATCGTGAACTCCATGTCCTGCATGTCGGTGTAGTGCTTTTCAAGCATGTCCCTGTAAGAAACAAGCTCATCATATATTTCTTTATTCTGATCGCTGAGAGTTGAGATCGGTTTCGGTGTCCTTATTCCTGCAACGACATCCTCGCCCTGGGCGTTCATCAGATATTCGCCGTAGAAAAGATTTTCGCCGGTTGACGGGTTTCTGGTAAAGCAAACGCCCGTTCCGCTGGTTTCGCCCTTGTTGCCGAATACCATGACCTGAACATTGACCGCCGTTCCGGTAAGGTTTTTAAGATCGTTCAGCTTTCTATAGAGTTTGGCCCTGTCGTTGTTCCATGACCTGAAAACCGCCTCAATAGACATGTGAAGTTGTTCCAGCGGATCCTGGGGAAAAGGTTCGCCTTTCGCGTTTTCGACGGCTTTTTCGAATCTTGCCACTACCTCTTTCAGATCTTCTGCGGTAAGTTCCGTATCCAGTTCGACACCCTTGTTATCTTTTACGGCGTGAAGCTCTTTTTCAAAAACCTCGCCCGGTACTCCCATAACGACATTACCGAACATCTGGATAAACCTTCTGTATGAATCCCATCCGAATCTCTCGTTACCGGTCTTGTTTATCAGACCTTTAACAGAAACATCGTTAAGTCCGAGATTCAGTACAGTGTCCATCATTCCGGGCATGGATGCGACGGCTCCTGATCTCACCGAAAGCAGAAGCGGATCATCATTGTCGCCGAGTTTTTTGCCCATCATTTCTTCGATCTTTGAGAGATGCTCTCTGTATTCGGAAACGACCTCATCGGACATTTTTCTCTTATTGTCCCTGTAATAGTCCTGACACGCCGATGTTGAGATCGTGAATCCGGGAGGTACAGGTATTCCGAGCTTTGTCATTTCGGCAAGGTTTGCGCCTTTGCCGCCGAGGATCTCTTTCATTGAGGCGTCGCCTTCGTTGAAATTGTAAACAAATTTAGTCATTTTTTACCGCCTTTGAGTTGATTTTAGTTAAAAAGATCATTTTTTGCGCTCTGTATCGGAAAAATGATGATATTCTGAGGTAAACGCAACGCGGAAGGTAATTTTATTTTTGTTCACAGTCAATTAAAATATTAAAAATTTTTCTTGGAAATTCAGTTTTTTTTTGTTATATTTGGAAATCTTTTGCCGCAGGCATAAAAGATGTAAAAAAGTTTTTTTTGACATAAATTTTAGACAGAAGGCAGGTAAACGAACTATGATGTATGTAGGATACAGATCCAACAAATCATTGAACGAATATCTCAAAGAGATCAGCAGAGAAAATCTTCTTACTGCTGAAGAAGAGGTCGAATTAACCAGAATCATGAGGACAAAAGGCATAAAAGCCCAGAAGGCGAAAGAAAGGATGATAAAATCCAATCTCCGTTTTGTTGTTTCTGTGGCTAAACAGTATAAGAATCAGGGTCTGAGTTTCAACGACCTTATTAACGAGGGTAATCTCGGACTTATCAAAGCAGCTTCAAGATTCGATGAAACGAAAGGTTACAAATTTATTTCTTACGCAGTCTGGTGGATAAGGCAGTCCATACTTCAGGCTCTGGCGGAGCAGTCAAGGGTGGTAAGGCTCCCTTCAAACAAGATCTCCGTACTGAACAAGATACATAAAACCAGGTCCGCCCTTCAGAACAAGTTCGAGAGAGAGCCGACAATGGAAGAGATCGCCGGGATCATGGATACTACAGAAGATGAAATATACAACACGCTGAAAATTTCGGGGCAGCATCTTTCCATAGATTCTCCCATCAAGGACGGAGAGGACAACAGACTTATCGATGTTTTGAAATCGGATCAGTCACCTCAGCCCGATCACAACATTACTGATTTTTCACTTAGTGTCGAGATCGAAAGAGCCCTTTCTTCTCTTTCTCCGAGGGAGAGAGAGGTTATAACGATGTATTTTGGCATTGAGAGGTATGAACCGCTCACGCTTGAAGAGATAGGACAGGAACTTTCTCTTACCAGGGAAAGGATCAGGCAGATCAAGGAGAAAGCGCTTCAGAGACTGAGGCACAAATCGAGATCGAAAACACTCAAAATGTATTTGGACAGATAAGTTTTTCAAGCCGGCGTCAGCCGGCTTTTTTGAGTACCTATAAGCCGGTTGGGAAAGGATGAAGCTTAAGACTCTTATAAACATATCTGAAAATTATTTCAAGAACAGGAACAGGTTCAGGTTTCAGGTGTTTATCGTTTTTACGCTTATGTTCTTTCTTCTGTTTTTCATCATAACATTCTCTTCAACCTTTCATTCCACTGTCAGAAGGATTTTCAGCACGGAAGACAATACTTACATCACCATCGAGCCAAAAGACATGGATGTCGGAATTTTCAAGTTCAACACTCCTTCTATACTTGGAAAGGGTAAGCTTACGGAAAAAGATATTGAATATTTTGAGACCCTGGAAAATGTCTCGGAAGTCAGCGCAACTTACAGTCTTGATGCCCCGGCCCACCTCAGCGGACAGCTTTTCGATTTCGGGTACGGGACAGATCTTTCGATTTTTGGAGAGGAAAGGCCGTATAAAGGGCTTTGGTACAGTAAAAGCAACACAAAAGAGGTTCGGGCGGTCGCATCTTCAAAGCTTCTCGATATTTACAATTCGAGTTTTGCTCCCGCCAACAGCCTGCCAAAACTCACGGAGAATATACTTATCGGCAGAAAATTCGATCTTGTGATCGGAACCAACAGTTTCAGGCATGGAGATAAAACATATTCGATGAAAGTTACCGTGATCGGACTTGATAAAGATGTGCCTTTTCTTGGTCTGACCCTTCCCGAAACAATACTCAGGCAAATAGCCGCAAAAATCGACGCGGATATTTTTATTTCGGGCATAAAAGTTTATTTTGATAATCCTTCAGACCTTTTGGGTGCTGTTCCCGAAATAGAAAAGAGGGGTTATAAGATAGTTGAAAATGAAAATGAGTTTTTCAGGACAATAAACAAATATATTTCAAGAATGGATTATTTTCTTTACCTGCCCGTGCTGTTTATCATCCTGATAATTTCGCTTTTTGTTCAGAATCAGATAAGGTATATGCTCCTTTATCTCAAACGGGAGATCGGCATTCAGATGGCTATAGGGGCTTTTGAGGGTGATATAATGGCTATCTGGCTGTATCAGTACTCCAAGTATATATTCTTTGGACTTATATCCGGTTCCGGCATATCTTTTGTGATCATCAGATCATCGCTTTTACTCTACGACGGAGGACTTTTGACACGGGTGATAGTTCCTGAGTATAATATCGCATATTTTCTGTTCCTGTCTTTAATAATGACGGCAGGTGCGGTAACTTATATTTTTTTCAGGATAAGATCGTTTTTAAAAGAGAACAGTATAATCGGTCTTATGGCAAAAGACTGATCTTTTTCTTTTTCCTCTCGAATAAAACAAGTGCTGCAGCTACTGAGGCATTCAAAGATTCAACGCCGTTTGAAAGTTCGATCCTTACTATATCATCGCATTTTTCTTTTACCAGCTTTCTCATGCCGCGTGATTCGTTGCCTATAACGACAGCTGCTCTGTCAGTAAAGTCATAGTCCGTATAGTCAGCATTGCCTTTCATGTCCGTTCCGGTTATCCAGAAACCTTCTTTTTTAAGTCTCATGATCGCAGCTGCAATGTTTTTAACCCTGGCGATCTTTATTTTATAGACCGTGCCTGCTGAAACATTTATAACGGCTTCAGTAACAGAAGCACAATTCCTTTCGGGAATTATTACGAGGTCAAAACCTGCCGCAGCCGCTGATCTGATTATCGCACCGAGATTGTGGGGATCTTCTATCTCATCAAGTATGACTGCAGAATCAGTATAATTCCAGTCTGTCTCATCAAGATCGAAATACCGGTATTCTTTAATAATTGCGATACAACCTTTGCCTTTGGATGCGTATGAAGCAAGATCGGGAATAACATCGAATCTTACCTTTTTTTTCCTGCAAAGATGAATGACTGTTCCGATTTTATCGCTTTTAAACCCTTTTTCGACAATAACCCTTTCCACTTTTGAGGGATCGTTCTCCAGGAGTTCTATAATTGCGTTATTCCCGCTTATCTGTTCCATTACTGTAGAAGCTTTAA
>SLFX01000093.1 GCA_007124045.1 Candidatus Delongbacteria bacterium
AACCTGCTTCAATAAGATGTGTCGCAAAGCTGTGCCTGAGAGTATGGATCGAGGCCGATTTTACGATCCTTGCTTTTCTTAAAGCGTCTTTAAATGCTCTCTGGACGGATGTCGGGTACAGAAAATGACGCCTGACCGTGTTCGATCTCGGATCAACTGATAATTTCCCCGAAGGAAAAAGCCAGAACCATGCCCATTCGGACGAAGCATTGGGGTATTTTCTATCAAGCGCAGTGGGCATTTCAACACCTGGAATATTGTTTTCTCTGTCCCTCAAATGTATTTTCTTAACCGATCCTATGTGTTTCTTCAATTCCTGAACAACATTGGAGGGGAGAAGCGTGATTCTGTCTTTGTCGCCTTTCCCGGAAACAACCGTAACACAATTTCTGTCAAAATCAATATCCTTTATCCTGAGCTTAAGACATTCCGCCAGCCTTAGACCTCCGCCGTAAATGATTTTACAGATAAGGCCATAAGGATATTCAAGATTAGACAAGACTCTCATAACTTCATCCTTTGTCAGAACCACAGGGAGCCTTTTCGATCTCTTAGCCTGCACCGATTCATAAAGATCGTCCGCCTTTCTTCTAAGCACATTTCGATAAAAATACACAAGTGCGTTCAATGCCTGCTTCTGAGTAGATACCGAAACATTCCGTTCAACAGCCATCCAGCTCAAAAAATCCTTAACATCTTTACCCGATAGATCATCCGGATTTTTATAATTCACAAACGCAGAAAACCTGTCGAACCAGCCCGCATAAGTCTTTTCCGTCTGATACGACCTGTGCTTAAGTCTCAAAGACGAAATAAGTGCTTCTCTCAACTTCTCATATTCACCGTTTTGCACAAGATCAAAGTTATCGGGAGTCTTCTTCTTTTCTCCGCCCGTACCATTAAAATAACAATACAGCGAAACAGCTTTCTTAGCCTGCTCGATCTGCCAGTCCTCGAAATCAGGTGAAATATCCTCAAGAAACTTCCCTGTAAGCCCCGAAGAATCAATCGGCAATTTTTTCTTTTCCGCATATCTACAAAACATATCAGCCCATTTCAAGTAATACGGAATATACTTGTCGCCAACCTTTCTCTTAACTCTCAAAAACTCTTCGAAACTCATATTGCCATTCTCCGCATTAAATTTGTCACTTGCAGTATAACTCAATAATAATAACACAATACAACAAAGTCAAGGATAGAAATCATAATTTTTCTTCTTGACATCACATATTTTATTCAGTAAATTTTAACTCATGACAAAACAAGTGAATAAAATATGTTGGCCATTAATGAGGAAGATCTATGAGAATGTTTTCATCTTTTATGCGCATTACCCACAAGTGGCCCCGCTTTGGGCGCGTCTTACTCGCGTTTTGCATCGTCTTTGCCTATGGAGTCGCTGTTGGTAGACTGCACCTGCCGCCCTATTCCGCCCTAAAAGTCGTCTATACAACCGTGGCTTCTTTGGTAAACGGGACGCCCGACAGCCCACCCACTTACGCCCCAACAACGCAGCCGGGCTTAGCATATATTGAACGCGAAGGATCGCCGTCGTCATTACACTTTCCTGATAATCTTGAAACCATTGAAGAACTGAATTTCTGGCAAGACACTCGCAGACTTTTGTTTTCTCAGCGCATGCTCTATCCCTTAACTGGCTCTGTAACCATAGATCGAGATCAGCCTGTTCGCCTGTCTTCCTACTCTCAACAGCGGTGCACGGTGCTCTTAGATGGAATTCCAGAATTCTCGTTTTACAGGCTAAGTCCACATGGCGACGCTGATCTTTTGCCTGCACTTGCCGTGTTCATGGGGCATGGCTACATAAACCAACTACTAACAGACCCAAATAGTTATCAACGAGCCGCAGCCAAGACATTTGCCGAAGCTGGATTTATTGTTTATGTAATGGAGAACATTGGGATGACTCCTCACGACAATAATCATCTGTGTATCGATCAAGCTCTCAGAATGACTAGCCGAGGTTGGTATCATTTGCTTTTTGCACATCAAAGAATCATGCTAGATGAAATGCTCTCTGACCCGCGCATTGATAAAAAGCGAATCGGCGCTGCGGGGGTCTCAACGGGAGGACTGCTTGCCTTGACGGCTCTTGTACAAGAACCACAGATTTCGGCGGCAAGCATACAGGGCATTTTTGGAAGTATGCGAATTAGTTTTGTGCGGGATCGGAAGCATCACTGCTCGTGCGGTGCTATCCCAGGCTTGCTGCCAGAATTCGACCTTCCAGAAATGGTTCTCGTGAGTATGCCGCGCAGCCTGCACATTGCTAATGGTGAGCATGACGGCTTTCCGCCAGAGGAAGCTTCTAGGGTTATCGAACAACTCAAACCTATTATGCAGCATTTCGGCTTTACAGCGCCACATTTCACTATCCACCCTGAAGCGCATACGTTTGATGTCGGCAACGCGTTGATTCATTTCAGGCAAGCTTTTGATTTACACCGATAGCTTTGTGAAACAGCGGACTCATTGCAAGTGACCAGAAAGGCCAACAATCGGCTTCTGCGTACGTCGCTACGCGCCGCCGCAGAGCCGTAGCGTTAGACTAACTTCTCCAGTCCTGAAACTCCGTAGAGGGGAATGTTGAGAAATTCGTTTTCCTGACTGAATATTCTCGGGGATATTCTTATTACTTTTTCGGGGCTGTAATTCTTTTCATATACCCGGAGGCTTTTGAGATTTCTGCTTGTTCCGCTTTTTACTTCGACGGGATAGATTTGATCACCTTTTCGTAAGAGAAAATCTACTTCTGCCTTGCCTTCCGATGACCAGTAATAGAGTTCGCTGCCGAATTTGTTTACGAGCTCCGAGGCGGTGAAATTTTCTATGAAGGCTCCGTTGTATTCGGCGAAGAGCGCATCCGGTTTGAGTATGATGTCGGAAGTGAGTCCGAGCATTGCTCCGAGCAGTCCTGTGTCGAGAATATAAAGCTTGAATTTTGTTTTATCGGAATAGCCTGAAAGAGGGATCTTTGGAACGGATACATTGTATGAGGGATATATCAGTCCGGCCTTTTTCAGCCATGTTACGGATTGAGAATAAGTTGTTCCCCTTGCTTTTTTCGATACTCCCGAATATGTGAATTTTTTGTTTTCTCTTGATAGCTGATAAGGCATTGATTCCCACACTTCGGAGGTCTTGACTGCCTGGTCGGGGCTTGCATATTTTGAGAAATCGTTGTTATATGCGGTTAAGATATCATTCTGAATATTTCTTACTTCGGCAATATCGCCATTATCGAGATACGACTGAAGTACTTCTGGCATTCCTCCTAGATAAAGGTATAATTTGAGTTTCTCCGACAATCTGTTATGAAAAACTTCACCAAGTTCATCCAGCTTTCCTTCTCTGATCATATCGGATAAAAGAGAGTCATTTGTGACATCGAGAAATTCGTTAAAAGAAAGCGGGTACAGAGTCATAAAATTTACTTTACCGACGGGAAAGCTGCTTTTTTTGCCTACGCTGACTCCGAGTAGCGAACCTGCCGCGATTATATTGAAATCAGGAGCTTCTTCGGAGAAATATTTTAGACTTGTTATGGCTCTCGGGCAGGCCTGTATCTCATCGAAGAATATGAGCGTTTCTTCAGGGGTGATCTTTCTTCCGATAAATAATGAAAGTTTGGAAATTATTGTTTTAGGATCGAGATCGCCATCAAAAATAGCGTTCAGTTCTGGCGTTTTCTCGAAATTAAAACTTGCGTAGTCAGAATACTCATTACCTGCGAAATCGT
The DNA here is from genome assembly GCA_007124045.1 of Candidatus Delongbacteria bacterium. Classification (GTDB taxonomy): domain Bacteria; phylum UBA4055; class UBA4055; order UBA4055; family UBA4055; genus SLFX01. Next base: position 3,764 of record SLFX01000093.1, read on the forward strand.
CAACGAGATAAGTCTTTCCCACCTGTCTTGCGCCCTGAAGCAGAAGAGGTTTTCTTTTTTTGTTGTTTTTCCAGTCGAGCAGCGCTTTGTATGCAGTTCTTTTCATATACTCCTTCCGAAAATTGCAACAGCAATATAAAAACTCCTTCCGAAAATTGCAAGATATATGTGAAAACTCGTTCCGAAAAATGTAAATTTAGCTACTGAAAATGTGTAAGCTCAGACTTTTTGCAACGAATAAATCGGAAAACCCCGACTTTTTGCAACGAATAAATATCATTTAAAGCTGAATTGCTTTTTTCCTCTTACTATATCCTCATCTATGACGATCTTTTTGACAGTCTTCCTGTCCGGAAGTTCGAACATTATGTCGTTCATTATATGTTCAATTATACTTTTTAAAGAACGCGCGCCGGTTTTCCTTTTTATTGCTGTTTCGGCTATGGCGCTTATAGCTTCGTCTGTAAATAGCAGCTCGCAGCCCTCAAGTTCAAACAGCTTTTTATACTGCTTGACCACGGCATTTTTAGGCTCTGTAAGAATATGCTCAAGTACTTCGATATTGAGATCGTCTAAAGCTTTTACGACCGGAAGTCTTCCGATTATTTCGGGTATAAGGCCGAACTTGAACAGGTCTTCATACTCTATGTGGGAAAGTATTTGTTCTGAAGACATGGACTTTATATTCACCTTGTCCGATCCGAATCCGATGGATTTTTTCCCGATCCTTGATCTGATGATATCTTCGATCCCGTCGAAAGCACCTCCGCAGATGAAAAGAATGTTGGTCGTATCAACTTCGGTAAGCTTCTGTTCAGGATGCTTTCTTCCGCCCTTGGGCGGAACCTGGGCTTTTGTACCCTCCAGGATCTTTAAAAGCGCCTGCTGAACTCCTTCGCCGGAAACATCTCGGGTTATTGACGGATTCGAGGATTTTCTCGCGATCTTATCTATCTCGTCAATGTAAATGATCCCCATTTCTGTTTTCGGCACATCGTAATCGGCAGCCTGAAGGAGCCTGACTATGATATTCTCAACATCCTCGCCGACATATCCGGCTTCGGTGAGGACAGTAGCATCGGCTATCGTGAATGGCACCTCAAGTATTCTGGCCAATGTTCTCGCGATCAGAGTCTTGCCTGTTCCTGTTGATCCGATCATCAGAATATTGGATTTTTCGATCTCGACATCATTATTTTTGCTTCTGGACCGGAGTCTTTTGTAATGATTGTAAACTGCGACCGAAATTGCGATCTTTGCACTGTTTTGTCCGATCACATACTCATCGAGCTTATTTTTGATCTCTTTTGGTGTAGGAAAATTTGAAGGAAGGGTGTCAACAGCCTTCTTTTTTATTGTGATATCAAGATAATCTTTTGCGTGTTCGACACATTCTTCGCAGATGAAAGCATCGTCGCCTGCAAGAAGAGCTTTTACTTCCTTTTCATTTCTTCCGCAAAAACTGCATCTGTTGCTTTTTTTATTTTGAGTCATTAGAAACCTATTTGTTGGTAGAGTAAATTTTATCTATGAGACCGTAATCAAGAGCTTCCTTTGCGGAAAGAAAATAGTTTCTATCCGTATCCTTTTCGATCTTTTTCAGCGTTTTTCCTGTAGTCTCGCTTAGTATCTTATTGAGGGATTCTCTTGTTTTTTTTATCTCTTCGGCTGCTATCATAATATCAGATGCCTGTCCCTGTGCGCCGCCCCAGGGCTGGTGTATCATGACTCGCGAGTGGGGCAGAGCTATTCTTTTTCCTTTTGTACCCGCCGTAAGAAGTATCGCGCCCATGCTTGCAGCCTGACCTA
>SLFX01000088.1 GCA_007124045.1 Candidatus Delongbacteria bacterium
AGAGAAGTAGTATCAAATACATGCGGGAATTTCCAATCAAGCGACAACTGGGACTGGGAGTATTTGGAAAAGAATCTGTTAAAAACGATGCTGATAAGGTTTGAAAATCCTAAAAGCAGCTTTAATTCTCCGGAAGATCTCTATCTTACGATTCAAAAAATATCTGAAGAAAGGCTGATGTCCAGACGAAATGCCGTCGGAAACCGACTGATGGACATACTTTCTAAAATTGCTATTGTTAAGATAATTGACATCAACTGGCAGGAGCATCTGAGAGAGGATGACGATCTCAGAAGCGGAATATCTTTGATGGCTCACGCGCAGAAAGATCCGCTTGTTGAATACAAAAGAGTATCATTTGAATCATTCAGGGAAATGGTTTTTAAGGTCAATCAACAGACGCTTGAGTTTATTTTCAAAGCCAGGATAGATGTTGAAATTGACAGGAAGGAAGAGGAAAGGAGAAAAGAGCAGCAGAGGATAAATAATCTTCGTTCATCTGACGGTCAGGAAAAGCCGAAACCGGTCAGAAAATCAATTGAGAAAGTAAAAAGGAACGATCCGTGTCCTTGCGGAAGCGGTAAGAAGTTCAAAAACTGCCACGGATCGGAATAAGAATAACAGGGAAAATACTATGGGCACCAATCTGGTAATACTTGAATCACCGGGGAAAGTTAAAGCGATAAGCAAATATCTTGGACCCGACTATACGGTTATAGCAAGCAACGGACATATTATCGATCTGCCGGCAAAAGAACTCGGCGTTGATATTGAAAATGATTTTAAGCCTACATATAAAGTTATTGACAATTCGGGTCAGGCGGCAAGGATACTGAAAAAAATTCAGGACATGGCGAAGAAGAGCAACCGCATACTTATTGCTACCGACCCTGACAGGGAGGGTGAGGCCATCGGCTGGCACATAGCCGGTCGTATAGTTACGAAATCCAAAAATATCAAAAGGGTGATTTTTAATGAAATAACAAAAAGGGGTATTGAGCGTGGTCTGCAAAGCGAGGGAGAGATAGATAAAAATCTTGTTGATTCTCAGCAGGCGAGACGAATAATGGACCGTCTGGTGGGTTACAAGATAAGTCCGTTTTTGTGGAAAACAATTTCTAACGGCCTGAGTGCGGGAAGAGTTCAGTCCGTGGCCTTAAGGATCATTTGCGAAAGAGACAGGGATATAAAAAAATTCGATCCGGAAGAATACTGGAGCATAAAGGCTGATTTTACGACATCAAAAGAACACTTTACTGCCGCACTTTTCAAGATAAATGAAGCGGATTTTAAAATCACATCCGCAAATGATGCAGAAAACACGATTTCCGAGATCAAAAGAGCTAAATATTCCGTATCTGATATTTCAAAGACAAAGTTAAAAAAATCACCTATGCCTCCATTTATAACATCAACGCTTCTTCAGGCCAGTGTCAACAAACTGGGTTTTTCCTCGAAAAAAACGATGCAGATAGCTCAGCAACTCTATGAAGGTGTTGATCTGGGGTCAAAAGGCGTTACGGGACTGATCACATATATGAGAACAGACTCAACCAGAGTTTCAGGCGATGCAATAGATGAGGTTAGAGATTACATAAGCCGTAAATTCGGTGTTGATTATGTTTCTAAAAGCATCAGGAAATTCAAGTCAAAAAAGAATATACAGGATGCTCATGAGGCGATCAGACCGACTAATGTCAATTTGGATCCCAAAAAAGTACAGTCTTTTCTTTCAAAAGAACAGCTGAGGTTGTATAAACTCATATGGACAAGATTCGTAGCAACTCAGATGAAGGAGGCGTTGTTTGAATCTACAGTTATAGATATATCAGGCGGCAGGTTCAAGTTCAGAATATCAGGCAGAAGGAATATCTTTCCCGGATTCCAGCAGGTTTTTTCTGATACTGATATAGCTGTAGATAACGGGGATGATGAAGGTAAGGTTGCAATGCCAAAAAATATTGATGTCGGAATGATCGCCGGACTTCGGGATGTTGAATCAGATCAGCATTTTACCAAACCCCCTCCAAGATTCAATGAGGCTTCTCTGACCAAAGAACTTGAAGAGCAGGAAATAGGAAGACCTTCAACGTACGCCGCAATTATCGACAGGCTTATATATCAGAAATATGTTGAAAAGAAAGAAAAGAAGCTCGAATCAACTGAACTTGGTAATCTGGTCAACAGAATACTGGTGGAAAATTTTGACGATATTTTTAATATTCGTTTTACGAAAAGAATGGAAGCGAACCTGGACAAGATAGAGTACGGTGAAAGTAATATTACCGAGATACTTAATAAGTTCTATAAACCTTTCGAAAAGACCCTGGAGTCTGTGGCAAAAAAAACTACAGATATAAAAAAAGCGACAGAAGAGTTTCTGGATAAAAAATGTCCTGACTGCGGAAAAGGCTATCTTGTTTCAAAATGGGGCAAGAACGGGAAATTCATAGCGTGCAGCAATTTTCCGGACTGCAAATATACATCTTCCATAGAGGGAAAGGATAAAACAGACAGGGAGCCGGCTAAAACATACGGAAAATGTCCTAAATGTTTACAGGGAAACCTTGTTCAAAAGAAGAGCCGTACAGGAAATGTTTTTATTGCATGCGACGGCTACCCCCAATGCAAGTACATTAAAAACGAAACTGTTTCAGTAAAATGTCCCGAAAAAAATTGTGACGGAACCGTAAAAGGCAAGACCACAAAAAAAGGGAGGAGATTTTACGGCTGCACGAATTTTCCGAACTGCAGCTTTGCCTCCTGGAACAAACCTGTAGAAAAAAATTGTTCGGGTTGCGGCTATGGAATACTTGAGGAAGTCAACGATAAGAAAACAATGAAAACAGTTCTGGTGTGTCCCAAATGCAAGCTTAAACATGAGAGCAGTTAAAATATTCATTTTTATGTTGTTTTTATCTGTTTAAATGTGCATATTTAGCATGTGACTGATAAAGTTCACAGATTATCGACTGACACGGAGGGTATTATCATGTCAAACCACAGAATAATTTGCTTGACAAAAGAAGATTTAATTCTTTATTTTCAGGTTAGTTTTTACTGAACTTAAAATATAGGTTGTGATCTATGCGTAAAATTGCAATATTATCATCCAAAGGCGGGACAGGAAAAACAACCACATCTATCAATCTTGCCCACGGCCTTGCTCTTACAGGCAAAAGGGTTCTTTTGATAGACAGTGATCCCCAGAACACTATCGGTATTGTTTTCAATGTAAATCCGGAAAAAACTCTTTGTGATCTTATATTGAAAAGGCGGGCTTCCATAGTAAAGGTCAGGGAAAAGCTTCATATAATTTCTTCGGGAGGAAAAAATCTCGTTGATACCGAGGCGAAACTGATGAAAAAGTTCGGTAAGGAATACAAACTTAAAAAGAATCTTTCCCATCTTGACGGGGTTGATTATGTGATTGTGGATTGTGCTCCTTCAATAAATCTGATAAATGTAAATGTGCTGACTTTTTGTGATGAAGTTGTTATTCCTATATCAATGGATTTTCTTTCTCAAATTGGCGCCAACCAGATTCTCGGAATGATCGACAGTGTCAGTAAATCATATAATAAAAATCTCGATATTCTTGGTGTGCTTCCTGTCTATTATAATGAAAAGAGAAAGATATCACTCGAAACAGTCGCAATCTTAAAAGACTTTTTCAGGGAAAAACTTTTCAACACTTACATCAGAGAAGATGTTAATCTGAAGGAAGCTCCAAGCTTTATGAAAACAATATTCGAATACGCTCCTGATTCCTGGGGAGCTCAGGACTATTTCAAGCTTGCAAATGAGGTCGATAAAAGATAATTGAACCGGGAAGTGTAAAAAATGACCGAAGATCCGAAAAAAGAATCAAAAAGTATAGGCAGAAATATTTTTGCGGAGGCCAAGTCCGGTGCCCCGAAGGATCGTGCTGAAAGTGCAAAAAAAGAAAATTATCCGCCAAAAACCGACTACGATAAACCCAAAAGCATCGGAAGGAACATTTTTTCTGAAACTCCCGGAAAAATTTCCCCAACACCTGTTGATACAGGAACTGAGGAACTGAAAATAATTGAAAAATCTTCAGGGGATTTTACTTCAAAAGAGCGTAAAGAACCCGGGGCGGCCAACACTGTAAATGCGCTTTATATTTCTAACGAGAATGTCGTATTGGCACAGACATCATATGACGGTTATAAATATAAACTGACGGGACTCCAAATTGCTCCTGTAGAGTTTCCCTCAATAACAGAAGATAATCTTCTTAACAAGGAGAAAGAAGATAAGGATTCTTTGATCAGAAGGCTTCAGATCGAGGCTGTAGATAAGGTCTTTACCAGGGCAAAAGTATCTAAAACCGACCCGCATATAGTATCATCGCTTAACGGTCCTAAAATAATACTTAAGCAGATTTTTGTACAAAACACCCCCCCCGAGAACATTGAGGCGGAACTTCCTAGCCTGGTAAAATCACCTTTTAATCAGGCTTTGAGCAGGTATGAACATGTTGTTCTCAATTCTGACGGGATGAATCATAATGTTTTAGTATGCATTGCAGACAGCACCCTTTTCTTTGGAACACAGGGCATTCTGGCGTCGTCGGGAGTTGAATGTAAGATACTTGATATAGATAAAATGGCTGTTGTAAATCTTTTTAACGAATCCGTAAAGCCACCCGAGGGATCTGTCTCATGTATAATTGATATAAATTACGACCACTCCCATATTCTTATTGTGCCTAACGGGAGTGAAGAGCTTTATGTAAGAAATATTGATTTCAATTTTAATACTTTCCGCAAAACTTTGCAAAAGAACAGGGATATTACTCTTGCGGAAACTGACGATATGATAAAGAACAGAAATTTTTACGACTATCTGACAAGTACTTTTGAGGCTGAGACGACAGAAAATTTAAATCAGCATTTTTCTGTTAAGAAATATATAAGAATGCAGTTTTTGAGAGAGCTTCAAAAAACATTCCAGTATTATTCGCAGCAGAATCTGAATAAGATACCGAGTAAAATATACATAACGGGCAAGGCGATCGGAATGAATAAATTTGCCCAGTTCGTCAACAAAAATACCGACATACCCTGTGAGATACTGGATATTACAGGTTTTTTCAGCGGAGATGTGTCTGTGCTGGATTATGCCAAAGGTTACGAAAGTGAGATATATATTGCGCTCGGACTGGCATTGAGATATGAATAAATAAACGGAGATTAACCGCTTTAATGTACAAGTTTAATTTTCTGGCAAAAATAAATCAGCAGAAACTCGAAGAGCGAAAAAGGAACAGGTTGGTATCTCTGGTATTTTTTAGTTCTGTAATATGTATGGTGGGCTTACTTGCTGTAACATATCTATATTCAAAGCAAATAGGATCACGCTACAGGGAAGTCTCCGAACTAAAATTAAGGACTGAAAGCAGATCAAGACAATTCAGATCATCTGACTTTTTCAGATATAGACATATTCAGAATGTATATAATGTGGCAACTAAAAGAAAAAAAATGAGTGCTGTTCTCGATGTGGTTGAGTCTGCCATAGACAGCACTATCATCATTACAAGTTATCGACAAACCGATTCCTTTGTTCAAGTCGTTTTATTAGCTAAAATAACGGGCAGCCGTTCGCAGTTGATGAATATCGCAAATACTGTCAAGGATCGGATTAATGATAATCTTATTGATCTGAGATATGTTGATCCAAACAAACCGGTTCGAATATCGAGATTTCCGGATATAAGAGATACTATTAATGAGCTTCAGTACTGGGAGTTTACTATTGATGCTGATTTGGAAGGTATTGTAAAAGAGGCTCCGGAAATCGTCGAAGAAGAAGAGCCGGCAGAAGAACAGGACTAAGTATTAGTGTAGGGATTTTGATGAAAAAAGAATATATATATATAGGTGTTTTGGCGGTTTTAACTGTCGCGGGAGTTATGTTCAAATCAATCTTTTTGTCCGGAACTATAGAAAACACTGTAGCTATATCAAAAGAAACTGACGAGCTGACTGCGAAATTCATCAGAGACAGCCTTGTGCAGCGGGAAGCCGTTGATTTAAGAAAAATTTTTGAAAAGAACAAAAGGGACGACAGATCATATATTGAAGTAATAGCCGACTTGCTTAATGTAACTGAGAGTATGTTAAAGGCTTCGGGAATAAAGTATGATCAGAACAGCATCGGTCAGGACGCAGATGAAGTCAGAAATCAAAGAGACGGGACATCTTCATTATTCATAAATTTAAATTTCACATCTGAATACAGCAGTGTTAAAAAGCTTTTAACCATAATTGAGGACAGTGATTATATCATAAATGTCAGAGATATGCATATTACAAGAGATAGACCACTTCCTGATGACAGAACAAGAAATATGCTTGAAGAACGGGGTCTTGCGTTCGACCAGTATAATGTAAAATCGCCTGTAAATGTAAGATTAAGAATGGAATTTGTGAAATTTTTGTAAAAACCGAGAAATTATGAAAAACTTTTTAAAAGAACAAATAGCCGTTTTTGCAGTATCGTTTCTGGCCATTGTCATACTGGCACTGCAAATCGTTTCTATAGATGCAGATACAACAAAGGTCGATGCCGGTGAGAGGTACAGATCAAGTATAGACAGCGTAAGAAATGCCACCAGGCTGTTTGAATTTATTTCCGGGGGTGAATTCTCCGAACCAAGAGATGTTTTTAATTTCAAGATCACGGAACTAAAGCCCCTTGTTAAGCAGGTTGAGGAACAAGCACCTGTTATCAGAACAAGATGGATAAACACGAACGAGATCGAGCTCTTCGGTCGGGATGTGATATCATATTCTTTTTTCTTCAACGGCAGGGCAAGATTTACAATAAACGGCAGAACCCAGGAATTTGCGGTCGGTGATGAACTGAAGGTAGGTAAGATAATTCAAAGAGAGGTAGTTCAGGGAACAGGCAGTCCGACCGGCAGAACAAGAACCGGAAATGATTTCAGCGGCAAGATACTGCTGATTAATGAAAGATCCGTATATGTTGATACAAATATGCCGGACAATGTCGTTCAGTACAGGCCGGGGGTTGAAGCAAGGCTGTTCGCCCGTAATCTCATGCAGGATATCTCTTCAGATGGTGACAGCGGAACACAGCAGGATGCACCTGCAGGCGGCAGACGGCCCGGAAGAGGACGCTAAATGATGAATACAGATTGTTATACAACCAATATAAAACGGGAGGAAGAATAAATGAAAAGGATTCTATTACCTGTTCTGATTTCGGTTCTGATGTGTCAGGTTTCTTTTGCGAACCTCATTTTCGACACAACATCAGATAATTTCAGAACGCCGATATCTCTTACCGCTCTTGACCAGTCGGTGGCCCAGGTACTCGATGCTCTTGCAGAAAGAGCAGGTGTCAATCTTGTTCAGGGAGAGGAAACTATCGGAAAAAAAGTAACTCTTACCCTGAACGACATACCGATTATTGATGCTCTTGATCTTGTAATCAGAGCGACAGATCTGAGCTATCAGATAATTGATAACTCGGTGATCGTGGCTTCAGAAGCTAAAGTCAACAGAGAGATAGGTCTTAATACTTCCGTGTTCGATCTTCAGTATGCAGACGCGAGAGTTGTCAAGGCGATGCTTTCGGATATTTCCACAAAGATCCAGGTGGACGAACTGGGTAACAGGCTGATCTATCAGGCAAGTCCGAAGATCGCGAGCGAGATCCAGAGAGTTCTTCTCAGAATAGACAGGCCTTTACAGCAGGTCCTTTTCAAAGCAAGGATCAAAGAGGTCGGAAGTGAAAGACAGGAAAGGTACGGCATCGAATGGGAGAAAATTGCAAACTATTCTACCCGTATCAGAGAAGGCGCATATCAGGACTGGGGAACCTGGTCTTATGACGGAACGAGCTATTCATTTAACTATGATCCTATGTCATATCCTATAAGAAATATGGGTGGAGATTTTGCAGGTGATTATGTATATCCTACTTCTATTTCCCCAAGAATGCGACATGAAACTACCGCAGGTATAAATGATGTCTGGCATAGAGTGATCAGTCAGGAATATGAAATGAGTCTTGATTTTAGAAACAGGGACAACGATGCGATAATACTTGCAGAACCTGAGATCGCCACCCTGAACAACAAACAGGCTTTCGTTCATATAGGTGATGTTGTGCCGTATACGGTAACAAGCGTCCAGCAGGGTACTACAACTCAGACTGTACAGAAAGAGGAAATAGGTGTAAAGTTGATGGTACAGCCTATCATTAACGAGGAAAACGATATAACTGTAAGACTCGAAGCAGAGGTATCATCAATTTTCGGATGGGTGGGACCCAATTCAGAGATACCGTGGATCAAAGTCCGCAGGGCTGATACAACCGTAAGGGTCAGAGACGGTCAGACAATCAGGATAGGCGGAATGCTTCTGGAGGATGAAACATATACCGTTAACAAACTGCCGCTTCTCGGTGACATTCCCTATATAGGCTATCTTTTCCAGCATCAGGTAAAGACTAACAGAGTAACTAATCTGATAATAGAGATAACGCCTTATATTATGATAGACGGTGAGGTCATTATTGATGATGACGATTTCTTCGGGTTTTAATGTCTAAATTCAAAAATATACAGAAAAAAAGCAGACATGTTTTGCTTTTTTTCTTATTCTTTCTGATAGGATGTTCCCGTTCAGGACAGAAAATTAATCTTTTCTATTCTGGTAATCTGAGCGGAATTGTTGAATATTGTGCTTGCCCCAAGGCAACGGAAGGTACTATCCTCAATCATTATACATTTTACAGGGACAGTGTAAAGAATGGCGATAGCAGTTATTATATTTCGGCCGGAAATCTTTTTGCTTACAGCAAAAACGACAGCGAAAATCTGCTGATCGGTGAGATAGCAGGGCTTCTCGGTTACGACCTTATTTTTCCGGGCAGGAATGATTTTCAGTTTACGGAAAAATTCTCCGATATGGCTGTATCATTCAATATTGAGGGTGCAGCAGAATACAGATTATTGAAAAAAAAAGGTCTGAGAATTTCTCTGACCGGTATGGCCGATCCTTCATTTAACAGATTAGCGGCAGGGGAGACCATTAAAAACAGGTCGATGGAAGAGATAATGTCTTTTATCAGCGGTCTTAAAGCCCGGTCCGACATAGTAATTTTCATCTCAAATCTGGACCCGGAGTTCGAGAGAGAGGTTTTTATGAAGATAAAAGATATTGATGTGCTTATTTCTGTTACAGGAGCCAGGAACGAAGCGTATTCATTCGGCGACAGGTATCTTATAAGTACGGGTCATTTCGGAGAAAATATTGGAATACTGACTGTTAAGAAAACCGGAAGTGACATCTCTTTTAAAAACCGTTTTGTAAGCATCAGCCGAAGATTATTCAGAGACGATCCTGAGATGAGGTTAAAGACTGATGAATTGAGAAAAAAATATGGTATCGAACTTGAAGAATACGATTCAATTCTTTTTGATCTGTAAAAATAATTCCTGAAGAAAAATATATAAAATTATATTGTATTTTTTATAGAATATGATTATTTTCCAAGCTGAGAAAACAAATTTAACCGCGGAGTAATTTATGGCTGAAAAACTTATTTTCGAAATATCGCGCGAGGGTAAAAGATCTTTTACCATGCCGTGCTGGGAGGAAGGCTGTACTATTGTTGACCTTGAAGAAAAATATTTGAGGAAGGACCCTATAGGGCTGGCTCAGGTGAGTGAACCTGAAATTGTAAGACATTATGTCAATATGTCAACTCATAATCACCATGTAGATAAAGGCTTTTATCCGCTGGGCAGCTGCACCATGAAGTACAATCCCAAAATAAACGAAAAACTCGCTGCTTTGGAAGGTTTTTCAGAAATACACCCGTATCAGCCCGAAGATTCTATACAGGGGGTTCTAAAAATATACCACGATCTGGCAGACATGCTCTGCAGGATATCGGGATTTGACAAAGTCTCGCTTCAGCCTGTAGCCGGTGCTCACGGAGAGTGGACCGGACTAAAAGTTATCAGAGCTTATCATGAATCAAATGGAAACCCGAGAAAGAAAGTTATTATACCCGATACGGCACACGGAACTAATCCGGCTTCGATCATAATGGCCGGTTATGATGTCGTTGAGCTAAAATCAAATGCAGAAGGGCTTGTTGATATTGATGACTTAAAAGAGAAATTCGATGAAGAAACAGCGGCCTTTATGATCACCAACCCTAATACACTTGGTCTTTTTGAAAAAAACTCTAAACAAATATCCGAAATAGTCCATTCCAAAGGCGGTCTTCTGTATATGGACGGAGCAAATTTCAATGCACTTCTGGGAATTGTGCGACCCGCAGATCTCGGATTTGATGTGATGCACTACAACCTGCACAAGACCTTCTCGACGCCGCACGGCGGCGGCGGACCTGGTTCGGGACCGATCGGAGTGGTTGAAAAGCTGGCAAAATTCCTGCCGGTGCCCGAGGTTGTTGAGGAAAACGGAAAATTCCGTCTGGACTACGACAGGCCGGAAAGCATAGGGAAAGTACACTCATTCTACGGAAATTTTCTCGTATTGGTAAGAGCCTATGTCTATATGAAGATACTCGGCTCAGACGGGCTGCATAATGTGTCGGAGAACGCGATCATAAACGCGAACTATGTTAAAAAGATGCTCGAGGATACTTTCGATCTTCCATACAAGCAGCACTGCATGCATGAGGTGGTTTTCAGCGGCGAGAATCTGTCAAAATACGGAGTAAAGACCCTTGATATAGCAAAAAGGCTTCTTGATTTCGGAATACACGCTCCTACAATATACTTCCCGCTTCTTGTTCACGAGGCAATGATGATAGAGCCGACCGAGACCGAAAGTAAAGAGACTCTCGATAATTTTATATCGGTCATGAAAACAATTGCCGAAGAAGCTGAAACCAATGCTGAAGTGCTGAAAAATGCGCCGATGAAGACACCGGTCAGAAGGCTCGACGAAGTTCTTGCGGCCAAGAACCTCGATATAAGATACGAAAAGAAGTAATGGAAGCTTTACTAAAGGATCTTAAGCTCAGCGGATTTATCGTATTCGATCTTGAAACTACAGGAACAGACTGTCATACAGACAGAATAATTGAGCTTGCAGCAGTAAAATATATTGACGGCAGGATCGTTTCCGAGTTCGTGCATCTTATAGATCCAGAAATACCTATTCCGGAATACATTACGGTCTTAACAGGGATATCCGACAGTGATGTCAGGGGGAAGCCGAAAATACAGGATGTACTTCCCGAATTCTTAAGATTCGCAAAAGACCTTCCGATTGTCGGGCACAATGTCGGATTTGACATCGGATTTTTAAACGCTAAGCTTTCGGAGCTTGATGAACTTCTTTTGCCGGGAACGGACTGTTTTTACGATACTCTGCTTTTAAGCCAGATCTTTTTTCCTGTTGAAGTTCCCAACCATCAGCTTTCAACACTGACAGAATATTTCGGGTTCGAATCAGACAATCTTCACAGGGCGTACAACGACTGCGCGGCGACCGGACATTTATTTTTAAAGATAATTGAAAAAGCTTCTTCATGCTCGGAAACCACGGTCAGAAAACTTGTCGGTCTGTCAGGTAAATCAGAGCTTGTATATGTTAAGAAGTTTTTGAACGATCTCGGGAACTATTATCTCAGGACTTCATTCGGCAGGAAAATAAAGGATAAAGAACCTCCGCTTTCTTCATACAATGTGCTTGAGCAGGCATATCCGCCTTCTGAGGACGAGCTTTATGAACTTTCAAAAGAGACCATAACCGACATCATATTCAAAGAAGGCGGAGCGGTAAGTAAAAAAATAAAGACTTATGAGTACCGGGAAGAGCAGCATATAATGGCAAAAAAATGCGCCGAAGCTTTTGCCGGAGATAAAATACTCATATGCGAAGCTGGAACAGGCGTCGGAAAGTCTTATGCCTATCTTGTCCCCTCCATAATCCATGCGCTTCTAACAAAAGAAAGAGTTATGGTATCCACAAATACCAAAAACCTTCAGGAGCAGATTTTTTTCAAAGACCTTCCTGTTCTTCACGATCTTTTCAAATCGTCTTTCAAAGCAGTGCTTCTTAAAGGAAGGAATAATTACCTGTGCAGGCTCAGATACGAAAAGATACTTAACCGTCCCGAGGACTACCTTTCCGAAGATGAATATGAAAAATTTCTCCCGCTCATTTACTGGGCTGAAAGAACAACAACCGGAGACATTGAGGAGAATAACGGTTTTAAAATGGGGTTTTCCAGATTTCTCTGGAACAAGCTCAAGTCGGACAAAGGTTTCTGTCCGGGGAAAAAATGCTCCCGTCACAGTAAATGTTATCTTCAGAATATCAGAAAAAGTGCTTTTAAATCAAATCTTGTGATCATAAATCATTCTCTTCTGTTTTCAGATATTGCTTCGGAGAACGCAGTTTTGGGAAAATACTGTCATCTGGTTATAGACGAGGCGCATAATGTAGAAAGTTCCGCCACTAAATATCTCGGTTTTGAGTTCAATTATTTTATGATAAAGGGCCTGCTTCAGAGGATAAACAATAATGAAAGGCAGGGAGTGAATGTAAGGATAAAGAGAAGCCTTCCGTATTTTAAGACAGATAAGCAGACTATAGAAGATCTGAACGATCAGCTTATGGAAAAGGCCGTGAATGCCCATGATCAGACAAAAAAGATATTTGACCTTGCCACAGACATGCTTTTATCTAAAGTTAATTCGGCAGCAGAATTTTTGAATATAAAGAACAGATACAGGGATGTTTCGGAAGTATTCGCTTTTGAGAATGAGAATAATACGCTTAAATTACTTTATGAAGAACTTTTCTCCATACTCAGGAGACTCGAGATCATTTTGAATATGGAAGCGGAAAAAAATCATGAATTTGATGATCTTGTATCTGAAATTAAATCTGTTTCCGAGCAGACTGAAGCGGTTACTATCTCTTATGATATGTTTCTCAATTCGAACAGGGAAAATTATGTTTTCTGGTATGAGTTAACAGCGAAGCAGGGCAGGGAGAATATTTATCTATATGCGGCACCTTTGAATGTTTCCGAGCTTTTGAAGAGAGATCTTTACGATAATATGCAGAGTATGATATTTACGAGTGCCACACTGACGATCGAGTCAAGATTCAAATACATGCTCAAAAAGCTCGGACTTGACGAATACGAAGAGGACAGGCTTGAAACCCTCATGCTCGGTACTCCTTTCGACATGAAATCCCAGCTCGAAATTATTGCACCAAGATATATTGCCACGCCCAAAAACGGTATTGTTTTTGAATCGGATATGACCGAGATACTGAAATATCTTTGCGATGAACATGACAACGGGACCCTCGTCCTCTTTACCAGCTATGCGCAGATGAACAACATATACCACGCGGTAAAATCCCATTTCATAAGAAAGGACAGGATACTGGCTCTTCAGAACAGGGAAACAAGCAGGACAAACCTCATTAAACAGTTCAGATCGGTAAGAAATTCCTTTCTGCTCGGAACAGACAGCTTCTGGGAAGGGGTAGATGTACAGGGCGAAGCCCTCCATACTCTTGTTATAGGTAAGCTTCCTTTCGCAGTTCCTACAGAGCCGGTAATAGCTGCAAGAATTGAAGAACTTGAAAAGAACGGTATAAATTCATTCATGGGATACTCTGTTCCGGAGGCGATCTTAAAGCTAAAGCAGGGTATAGGCAGGCTTATCAGGCACAGGAATGATACAGGGGTAATACTGATCCTGGACAGCAGAGTAGTGAACACAAGATACGGAATGGCGTTTATAAATTCATTGCCGGTCGAACCGAAGATACCTTCAAATTTTGCCGATCTGAAAAGATTGTTGTTGAATTAGCGGCATTTATTTCTTACTATTAAGTACTTAAAAAATTAATTTAGGGAAATGCGATGCTTTACTATCTGTCGTTTCTGTCAAAAGATTACCCGTTTTTATCATTTCTCAGGCTTTTTGATTCGATTGCATTCAGATCTATAGGCGCGATGATCACGGCACTGTTTATTTCTCTCATTTTCGGAAACTCTATCATAAAGTGGCTCTATAAAAAGGGTATGAGGGATGTTGTAAGGGATTATTCTGATCTTAGTTCAAAAGGCAAAAAAGGAACGCCGGTCATGGGCGGGATAATAATAATTCTGTCACTTGTGGTCTCTATCCTTTTATGGACAGATCTGACATCTGTTTTTTCGCTGGTGCCTCTTGCCGCAATAATCTGGTACGGTATGATCGGAGCCAAGGACGATCTTGACAAGATCAGACACAAGCACAGCGACAGAGGTATGAGTCAGCTCACAAAGATAGTTCTTCAGGGGCTTTTTGCGGCCGGACTTGCATGGATTCTGACAAACAGCTCATATACTCCTTTTCCCGAAGGTATCGTGTCAAAGATCACCGTTCCTTATCTCAAAGGCAATTTCTCTGTTGATCTTGGTGGATTTTATATATTTTTTGTAATAATCACAATGCTTTCAATATCGAATGCTGTCAATTTTGCCGACGGACTCGACGGACTTGTAACAGTACCCTCCATAGTCACGGGCGGAGTGTACGGAGTATTCGCCTATCTTATCGGTAACGCTGTTTATTCAAGGTATCTTCTGCTCAATTTTGTGCCCGGAACAGGAGAATTGACGATAATTATGGCTGCTTTGTTTGGAGCGGGACTCGGATTTTTGTGGTATAACTGTTATCCGGCCTCAATATTTATGGGAGATACAGGCTCGATGGCAATAGGAGGTCTTCTCGGCGTAACTGTACTGCTTGTAAAGCAGGAACTGCTTTTCGTAGTGGCCGGCGGTATCTTCGTCGCGGAGGCGTTTTCCGTTCTTATTCAGGAAAAGATAGGCATCAGATGGCTGGGCAGGAGGATATTTTTCAGAGCACCGATACACCATACTTTTCAGTTCCGGGGAATGTCGGAGCCGAAGATCGTTCAGAGATTCTGGATAGTCAGTATAATTCTCGCACTTGTAAGTATATCTTCGATCAAGATCAGATAGATTTTAAAAAACCGTTACCATCCAGTAAACGAAAGGCAGGGTAAATATGCTGAGCATCGTGGTCAGAAAGAAATTCTTTGCTGCAAGATCGGCATCTGAATTGAAATTTCCCGCCATAATTACTATTGTGGCCATACACGGTGTCGCTGCCTGAAGTACGGTTACCGCTCTTGCCACGGGATCCATACTGAATCCCGTCATACGGAGCAAAAGATCGATCACGATGATCAGCACAGCGGGCATCAGGATCATTTTTGTGAATGTCAGCACATATATCGACAGTTCTTTCAAAGTACCTCTTATGCTTACTCTGCTCAGCGTGATGCCGATATAGATCATTGACAGGTAGAGGGTCGTTCCCCCCAGGCCGGTCATGGCGCTGTCGAGGATAACAGGCAGCTTCAGCCGGACAAGAAATCCGGTTATTCCGAGCGCGAATGCAACAGTGTTGGGATTCAGAAGGTGCATGAGGTTGTGCCCGAGGCTGACGCTTTTGCCTTTGTTGAATATCATTACGCCGAGAGACCAGAGCAGTGACTCCAGCGCGATATGATATATGACGGCATAGAACAGTCCTTTGCCGCCCGGAAAAAGCGAATCGAGAAGCGGATAGCCAAGAAAAGCTATGTTTCCGAAAGTCGTGTGCATTTTATGAACGGTATATGAGCCGTTTTTAAGTTTCATGAGCTTTCCGGTCACAGTTCCGGCGCCGAGAAGCATAAACATCGAAATATATGCGAATACGAATACCAGGAACGAACTTCTGAGCACTTCTGCGGAGTACTCAAATTTTGAAAGAGATGTAAATATCATCAAAGGCAGGGTGATCTTCATTACAAGCTTGTTCAGTCCGAGATGAAAACCATCCGGGAAAAGCTTGAACCTCTGAGCAGTAAATCCCGTCATCGCGAGAAGACCGAGTATTGATATCTGCCTGATAATTATTTCGTTCTGCATCTGTTCATTCCCAGATCTTTACTTCGAACAAACCGTCGGAGTCGGCGCTTCCGCGGTACATGCCCTTTGAGTTGTAGGGGCATGAGGTGTTGCCTTCAGAATCGACCGCGATCAGGCCGCCCGTGTCGGGTTTTAAAATTTCCCGAACGAATTTTTCACAGGCCCGGTCAAGAGAGAGTTTTGCGTATTTCATGAGCGCGTGTATCTCGTATGCGGCCACGGTGCGTATGAACTCCTCGCCGGTTCCTGTGCAGGAAACTGCGCAGGTCGCGTTATCGGCGAAAGTGCCCGCGCCTATCAGGGGAGTATCGCCTATGCGGCCGTAATTTTTGTTCGTCATTCCGCCTGTAGATGTTGCGGCCGCAATGTTGCCGAAACGGTCTTTCGCAACACAGCCGACAGTTCCTTTAGCCGAGCCGGTCAGGTCTGACGAGTGGTCGAGCGCGGTCGTGTTCCTTTCTTTAAGTTTAAGCCACTGATCGTATCTTTTTTGCGTAAAGAAGTACGAGTTCCTCACGAATTTTATTCCGTGCTCTTTGGCGAACTCTTCGGCGCCTTTTCCGCACAGCAGGATATGGGAGCTGTTCTCCATTACGATCCTTGCGAGGCTGACCGGGTTCTTTATCCGGGTAACGCAGGTAACGGCGCCGCACGACCTGTCCCTTCCGTCCATGACGGCCGCGTCAAGTTCGTTCTTACCTTCGCTGTTGAACACAGCCCCCTTACCGGCATTGAACAGAGGACTGTTCTCGAATTCATTGACCACCAGCTCAACAGTATCAAGAGCAGCTCTCCCGGATGCGAGGAGGTCATGTCCGTACCTTAATATGCCGTCAAGAGCATTAAGATAGATCAGTTTGTCTTTTTCAGGCACGGTTTTGGGTATCGCGCCCGCTCCGCCGTGTATAGCTATGGAAAATTTTTTCAAAACAGACTCCTTCAGCTTTAAAACATAGGTAAATATAAGAATAAAAATCGCAAAACAGAACTGAAATTTTTAAGTTTGACTTTGGCCGTCAAAAAAGCTAAATTATCGTAAATGTAAAGATCAGAGGCGGTCAGGTATGGAAGAGGTTAACGGGGCTGTGGCGGAAAAACAGCCGCTTGTCAGAAAAGCTACGGGCGAAAAAGAGCCTTTTAACGCGGCGAAACTCGAAAAATCGCTTTTCAATGCGGGCGCGAACGACAGGACGGTAAAAGAGATCACGGAAGAGATCAGCGAGTGGATCTTCGACGGCGTGACTACGAAAAAGATATATGCCAGAGCGTTCGCGCTTCTGAGGAGCAAAAAATCATCCGCCGCGCCGAGATACAGGCTAAAGCAGGCTATACTGGAAATGGGCCCTTCAGGCTATCCTTTCGAGCATTTAGTCGGCGAGATATTCAAAAAGCGCGGCTATAAGGTCGAAGTCGGAGCCAATGCAGATGGGGACTGCGTCACGCACGAGATGGATGTGATAGCGACCAAAGAAAACCGGCAGCATCTGATCGAATGTAAATTCGGGCAGGACCAGGGCAAATATGTAAGCGTTCAGGTGCCTCTTTATGTCAGATCAAGAGTTGACGATATAGTCAGTAAAAGAAAGAACATGCCGGAATACGAAGGAACAGAATTTACAGGATGGGTGGTTTCCAGCACACGCTTCTCCCACGATGCCGTCACCTACGGAACATGCGCAGGGCTCAAAATGCTTGGCTGGGACTATCCCGCGGGCGAAGGCCTCAAGGACATCATCGAAAAGGAAAATATCATTCCCGTCACCCTGCTCTCAAAGCTCAATAAGGAAGAGAAAAGGATCATTATGGAAAAAGGTATCGTAACCTGCCGGGCGCTTCTTAACGAAACGGATATCCTCGACACTTTTGAAATAAGCCAAAGAAAGAAAGAGCACATAATCAAAGAAGCCAGAAAACTCACCGGAGGTTTGTAATGCCGACTGAAAAATACACCATAGAAAGAGTTCTGTCCGCGCTTGAGGAACTAACATCAAGAGGCTTTATCAGCAAGGATGACTTTATAAAACAGTGCGGTATAAGCGAAAGGACATTCTCGAGATTTATAGGCGATCTGAAGATATATCTTTCCGTCAAATACGACAGGGAAATGGACAGATATGTCATAGACAGGACGAAAAAGGAAGCAAGAACGGAGATGCTCGAATACTACAAAAAGCTTCTTGCAAAAGACGATTTCGTTTTCTTTTACGCGTTCGTCAGGAGCATGATCAGCAGTCAGTATTTCTTTCCCGCTTTCGCCACAAAGCACATAGGGTCATCTCAGCCCAGAGATTTCGGAAGCGTACTTCAGATACTCGAAGAACTAACCGACCGCAGGCACAAAAAACTCTATAAAAATATCGAATACTACATAACCGGGCACTATCATCTCGGCAGCAGGCCGCATTATAAGGAATTGTGCGAAAGAATAATCAACAGCATGCAGACGGAAAACCTGATGGAATTTACATATTTCAGGAACAGGGTGAAGGTACAGCCGCTTAAGATAGTTTATTATAACGGAAAATGGTATATGATCGGGCTATATCTTGATTCCGACAAAAAGAGGGGCGACGACTACAATACCGTCAGAATTTATAAGGCAGCGCATATAAAAAGATCCGTGCTGCTCAGAAAAGAATACTATACCGACGACATACCCGAATACAGCTTTAACGAAAGTTTCGGGCTCTATATGGACGAGGATGTAAAACGGGCGGTCATAAACATATACGGAACCGCAGCCGATGACGCAACAGAACTCGTCTGGCACAAAAATCAGTTCACCACCGTCGAAAGAGATGTTGACGGGAACAAATATGTCCAGATCAGGATAGATTACCCCGAAAAAGGCGGCGTCGAACTCATATCAAGAGCACTCTCATTCGGAACTTGCGCAGAAATAGTCTCGCCTCCCGATCTCAGAAAGAAATGGCAGAACAAGATCAAAGAGATGTGCGGGAAGTTTTTGTAAAGATAACAGATTAAACTAAATATTTTTCCTCTCCGCCATTATGTGGCGATACCGCTATATTATATTTCCTCTGTTCAGGTCATTCTAACCAAAAAAGGAGGAAGAAGTGGAGAAACAGATCGGCTTTCGCATGTCAGTAATAAATAAAGACTTTTCGGACAGTACTTCGCTGTTCGTTTATTGCCTTGATCCGGGGCTGAATGAAGGCCGGGTGCCGGATAAGACATTAGAGCTTTTGAAAAAGAAAGGCTTTGCGAGGCTCTATCAGATATTTTTGTTTTCGCAGAATAATGAAATGTCGGAACTTTCGGATGAGAGGCTGAAAATATGGCTGGGCGGGATCAGGAAAATATTCATAAACATCGG
Organism: Candidatus Delongbacteria bacterium; assembly: GCA_007124045.1. Lineage (GTDB taxonomy): Bacteria > UBA4055 > UBA4055 > UBA4055 > UBA4055 > SLFX01. The sequence continues at coordinate 19,340 of SLFX01000088.1, forward strand.
AGATCCGGGTACTGAAAGGCGGCAGGAGGTGAGAGAAAGGATCGAATATGAGAAAAACAGGATCAGAAAGATCGCGCCCGATGTAAAGTTTTACCGTTTTGGAGAGCTGACCGGATCGGGATTCTCAAAAAAGCTCATTGAAATAGACGAAAATGATAAGATCTATGAAATATAAAATAAAGAAAGGAGAAAAAACTATGAAACTTGATGAAATTAAAAAACTCAGAGGATCGGATTTCGATGTCCTCGTAAAATTTCTGAGCATGAGCGTAACAACCGGAGAAGGCGTGCTTGCAGAGTTCGCGAAACTTAAAAACGCGATAAGGCTCGGAAGCGGACTGAGCCAGTTCGTCTATGTGCCCGGCACAAGAGATGACAGGGTAGTGCTCGTTGCGCACGCCGACACAGTATGGGACTCATATATGCACTATAGAGATCATGAAACAGGAATGGGTGCGGACGACCGGGCGGGCTGTGCGATAGTGTGGCTGCTCAAAGACACCGGCCACTCTCTGCTGATCCTGAACGGTGAGGAAAGCGGTATGCGCGGCGCAAAGTACCTGAAAAATGAACACGAACACCTATTCGATAAGATAAACCGCCACAGATTTATGATAGAGTACGACAGGAGAGGAAGCAGGGACTTCAAATGCTACGGTGTCGGTACAGATGAATTCAGGAAGTATGTTGCCGAAAATATGCCAGGCTACACAGAACCCGACAGATACTCAGCCACCGACATCTGCGAACTCTGCGAAAGGATATGCGGAGTGAACCTGAGCGTCGGGTACACTAACGAACATACATGCAATGAAGAACTTGACATAGAAGACTGGGCAAATACGCTCAATATGACAAGAGTATGGCTGAAAAATAAAATGCCCGAATTTTTACTCCGCCGTTATGTGGCGCAGTCAATGTGTTAAATTACCGGTGTGAAAAATAAAAGAGCCCGAAACAATAACTACAAAAAGGAGAAAAAGAATGAAAGAGAATTTTATAATACCGCAAAACATACTCGAACATATAGAAGGCACGAGCCTGTACTACCCCTGTAGCTTGAGAGATACCCTCAGTGCAGTAAAACTTTTCGCCCCGTACATAAACGATTTCCTCTTCGTAGATAAGTGTTATTTTTCAGGATATTCGCTTTTGAAGATACCCACGCCGAAAGAATTGCCGGGCTACAGGCTGATATCAAGAAGAAGAAAAGGCCCTGTCAGAGCCGAAATGACAGAAAAATACGATGAAGTAAAAAAAGAATACTATTTGGACCTCGAACCCTGCATCGTAACCGAAACATACATCCACGAACAGACAGGCAAAACAATAAAATTCAGGCTGAAAAGAGGATTTGGAGAGTACACATTAAGAAACAGCGAAAACAAATATGGAGTGTTCTATTACAGAGGCGATACCGTAAATGAAGGCGGAAGCGGGATAACATGGCTGAATAAAAAGAGGCTGAGCAATATATGCAGTAAACTCATAGACGGCGGACTGATCGTAACTGACGGCTCGAACAGGGGAAGAAGGAAGGATAAGCATAATCAGTTCTGGAAATACCACTTCCCGAGAAAGAACGACATCTTACCCAATCCGGAGGAGATGATATCATCAATGGAGCCTTTTAAAGACAAAGCCGGAAGAACATTCACCTGCGTAGGATATGCGGGCGAGAGATATGGGCCTACATTCATCTGGCAGGTCTTTCAGGAAAGAAAGGAAGACGAGGTAAAAAAATAAAGAAAAAGCAGCTTGATTAATGTCATAACGGGGGTTAAATTCAGGGATAGAATTAGTTTTTTATAAGCAAAATGATAAAGCAGGAGAATAAAACGGGAATATCCTTTGAGGCTAAATCATTCTTTACTATAACTTTCTATCGTGTTGACGCAAATGTTTACACAAATGTTGACGCAAAATCTGAAAACAGGCACAAAACAGGAGCAGATGTTGACGCAAATGTTGACGCAAAATCTGAAATCCGACGCAAATCCGACGCAAATCCGATGCAAAGGAAACAGTGGATTTTAGAATATTTAAAAGAAAACAGCAAAATCACACGGAAAATTCTTTGCGATAAATTCAGTTTAAGCAAGGAATCAGCTAGCAGAGATTTAAGAAAATTGATCGCAGACGATAAGATCGTAAAAAAAGGCGGCGGAAATAATGTCTGGTACGAATTTAAATAGCCTATGAGAAAACATTACACTCTAAACGAGCATAAGTTTCTTTACAACATTGAGAACATCCCGGGTAAGTTGGGATGGGACGAAGACGGTAATGTCGGTATTCCCCGCGCAGCTTTTTAAACAAATAAAAAAATTCGTACTGCAAAATAACAGAAAAAGAAGAAGAAAAAGAATATTTAAGACCGGTTCGCGAAATGATCATAAAATAACTTTGATTTTGTATCAAAAAAGGACAGAGAGTATTGGAAAAGTCTTACTCCTGAGCAGAGGCTTGATATTGTTGAACAGTTAAGAATTGAAGCGGGTAAATTTTTATATGAATATCCAGTAAGAATGAAGAAAGTCATCTCTGTGAGGAATATTCACGATAAAGCCGACGCTGAGTCATTAAGAAAATAATTCCTATTAAAATATAAAATATTTTTTCTCACAACGCCGTTATGTGGCATAGTAGTATTGTTATATTACCAGCGTAAATCTAAAAGCGTGAGGTTATAATGTTTAAATCTGAGCTGAAAACACTGATGAACGAAAAGATCGCATCTTTCGGATATTCTTATGAAGATATCGCGTCAACTGCCGGTTATTCCGGATCGTCACTGAATGAAGCCGCTCAAAGGATCGAAAGAACGCTCGGTCACACTCTTTTAACTATGGACAGTGCGGGGTATGACTACAAATACACCACCGAAGAACTCATAAGAACGATATGCAGCATTCTCAAGATCGAAAAAGAAGCCGTTGATGACGGGATAAGCAAATTAAAGGCAGAGGCGGAGAGGCTGAGAAAGAGATTTCATGGTTATGTAAGAATAATCAGCACTAATGAAGTCAGGCCGTCAGGGTGGGCTTCAGCTATGGGTCATTTTGCTAAAACAACTTTAAAGCTGCCGGTCGAACTGACAGACAATGAGCACAGGGTCAGAATGCATAAGGTCAGAGAGATCTGTATGGATCATTATAAGAAATCGGGAGGATCGCTTGGAGGAAAATACGGTAAGATAAAGTATTACAGATATTATTATGCCGAAAATGATTTCGAAGATATTAAGCCGTAAAAAAAACTGACAAATTCGTCTCTTGACAGGCAGAATATTTAGCAGCTGTTTTGCAGAAATTATCCGAGTAGTGTAAGAAATATATTACAAAAACATTGACAAAAATATATTACATTCGTATATTGCAAGCAGAATAATTTCGGAGGCAAAGATCATGGCCATGAACGAATATATTAAGAAAATGAGAGAGAAAAGAGGCTTAACTCAGGATCGGACGGCTGGATATCTAGGTTGTTCGCGTCAGACATATACTCAGATCGAGAATGGCAAAAGAGATATAACTCTGACAGAGATAAAAAAGCTCTCGGAATTGTTCGAAATACCATTTGCCAGATTTGTTAATGAAAGCGAAGCTGATATATATAGCATCGAATATGAGCCTCAGGTAAAGCCACAGCCCTCAGGTGAGATCAAAGTTCGTGTTCCTCAGAACAGAGTTGACAAATTCAGAGAAGTTTTACTTTATATCCTTTCCAAGGCGGGTGCAAAACCAAATATCGGTGAGACCGTATTATATAAGTTACTGTATTTTATTGATTTCGATTACTATGAGAAGTACGGTGAGAAGCTGATCGGTGCTGATTATATAAAAAATCATTTCGGCCCCACACCTGTGATGTTTAAAAAAGTAACCGAAGTGATGATAGCAGATAATGAGCTTGAAGTGATAGAAAAGTCGTATTACGATTTCAATCAGAAAAAATATCTTCCCAGAAGGGAGGCTGATCTGAACAGGATCACCGCGAGGGAGATTAAACATATTGATGAGGTACTTGAAAGACTGAGCGATAAAAATGCCAAAGAATTGAGCGATCTGTCGCATAAAGATGTTCCATGGATCATAGCGAAAGAAGGAGAAAAGATAGATTACAAAACTGTATTATACAGAAAACCTGAAGAGCGTATGGCTATTGCCGCAAAAGCGCTCTATGCGGATTATTGTACAGACGAAGAGCTCACGGCTTTTTCCGGTCTTGATATGGAGGATTTTTATGAGGCAAGGTGAGATATGGCTTATAAATCTTGATCCTTCTATAGGTTCTGAGATCAAAAAGACAAGACCGGCAGTAGTTGTAAATAATGATTCCACAGGAAAATTGCCGCTTAAGATAATCGTTCCTCTGACTGAATGGAAAGATCATTTTAGTATAGCCCCCTGGATGGTTAAGGTCGAAGCCGACTCGGAGACAAAACTCTCTAAGAATTCATCTGCAGATTGTTTTCAGATACGGTGCGTTTCAGATAAGAGGTTCGTTAAGAAGCTGGGTGAAGTCCCTGCACATGTTAGAAGCGATATTCAGTCTGCATTATCCGAAATTTTATCAATAAAACATTAAATATTTTTTGACTCCGCCATTATGTGGCATTGTAGTATTGTTATATTACCCGTGTAAACCTAAAAAAAAGAGGAGGGTACGGCGGCAGTTTCGCTTGTTCTCTTCAATACGGATTACGAAATGCCTGTCAGCAACCTGGAAATATCGCAGGTAGAACCGCTGACTAAAAAGACCTTTGTGCCTTCGGGCTGTACTGCTCTTTTTGATGCCGTCGGGAAAACCATCAACGAAGTAGCTGTTACCAATGCTAAGTCGAAAAAGAAGAAGAAAAAATGTTTATTAACTCCGGGAAATGTAATATATTGAATTAGTTGTTAGGATTAATTGATAAAATTTCGTATATTACACCGATATTATTGAAGGAGTTCCATGCGTAAGATCGAAGAAAAATACCACAAATTAACCGACGATCATTCTGATTTCGATATTGAATTCTGGCAGTCTCAGGGAGCGGAGGCAATATTCAAGGCAGCGGAAGATATGATAAAAGATTATTACATTATCAGAGGAAAAGATGTTAACAAGCTCAGACTTCAAAGATCTGTTGAGGCTTTTAGAAAAGCATAATGCAAGGTATATGGTTATCGGCGGCTATGCCGTAATGAAGTACAGCGAGCCCCGTTATACAAAAGACCTCGATCTTCTTATCTCAACCGATAATGAAAATGCCGAGGCTGTCTTCAACGCGCTGAAAGAATTCGGTGCGCCTTTAGAAAATCTAACGGCTGATGATTTTACTAATAAAGACTATTTTTACCAGATGGGTAGGGCTCCTCTCAGGATAGATGTTCTTATGTCCGCGGCCGGGGTTGAATTTGAACAGGCATGGAAAAACCGCGCGGAAGTTAATATCGAAGATTGTAAAGTGTATTTTATTTCTTTGACCGATCTTATAGCTTCAAAGGAAGCCAGCGGCAGACCGCAGGATATTATTGATGCCAAGAAGCTCCGGAAGGCTTTAGAGAAAAGGGAAGAAAGGCTCAAAAAGTCGCTGGAATTCGTTAACAGGCATCATGCAAAAACACTCAAGAAGCTTTCAGAATGACAAATGAGATCATTTTCCTTACGCTTGCTGAAGCAGTAGAGATCCATGCTGACCAGATCATCAGGTACGGAGGCGAGTCAGGCATTATTGATATCAGGCTTCTCAGTTCAGCTTTATATATGCCGGAAGCAACTTTCGATGGTGATTACCTTCATAAAGATATCTATGAAATGGCAGCCGCATATATCTATCATATCTGTCAGAATCATCCATTTGTTGACGGAAATAAAAGAACAGCACTCGCGGCAGGTCTTGTATTCTTATACTTCAACGGTAAACCGCTGACAGATCCTGACGAACTTCTCTATGATGCAGTAATGAAAACTGCATCCGGCAACGCTGACAAATCATATTTAGCAGCTGTTTTGCGGAAATTATCCGAAGAATAAATTAGACTTGGTTTATATGCATCCTATCCCTCATATTCTGCATTTCGAATGAGTATATCTTAGAAAGTAAAAATAAACCCGAGAACTGCGTAATTTATCAGCGAAAAGGTATAGACCTCGTCGTTGTCCGCGCCGCCTTCGAGTATTCTGTATCCGGCTTTCAAAAGAAGGTTGTTATTGTAGTTCCAGGTCAGTGCTCCAAGCACATCTTCGGCGCGTCCCTGAGGAGCGGCGAGCGCATCGCCTTCTATTAGCAGTCCGAAAAGTTCGTTGTATCGGTAAAAGAAACGGAAGTTGATTATCGGCACAAAACCAATGTTGGATTTGCCCGCCGAATCCCCGTCGCTTTTCAGCAGTATCTCCGCATCCCTTATTTTGGCGGTAAGTCCGATACCGAACTCATAATTATCGTTACGGATCCATTCATACCGGTAAGTAAGTCTGTACGAATTGAAAGTGTAGGTAGCATCAACATCGGTTCCGTAGGGAAAATATGCATCTCTGTATGTAACACTTTTCTTGAATCTGCCGGATGAATTTATGGTGAGCGGTGCGTAAAGCAGCGACAGGAAGTGTTTTTCATTGTGGGTATAGTTGAGTCTGATCCTGTAAAAATAAGACAGGTCATCCTCAAGCTCGTTGGTCAGAGAGAATCTTGTGCCCGTATCTCCGGGTATTCTGATGTTGTTGTAAGTCGTTCCGACTATCCCGTTCTCCGCGTCAACAGAAAACTGCGCAAAGAGATTTTGTGCGCATATAATTGCCAGAATAAGCACGGCCGTAATGTGTTTCATGTCTTCTCCCGTTTGTTTTAGGAGCAAATTACAAATTAGTTCAGGCTTTGACAAGGGTTTTTTGATTATTATTTTGTTTGAAAAATGCATCTTTTGGGCTATATTCCTGCTTCAAAAGCGAAAAAGAGGTATAAATAGTGATATTGAATTCTGAATATATTTTTATAACAGACATAGGAAGCACGACCACCAAAGGTTTGCTGATCAAATACGATACAAAGAATAACCGCTACAATTTTCTGACTCAGGCGGATGCTTATACTACTGTCGAGAAACCCTATGAGGATGTTAATTTCGGCATAATGAAGGCAGCCGAGAGGATCGAACAGAAAAGTGGTGTGAAGCTGACGGATGAAAACAGGAACCTCACCGTTCCCTATATTACAACAAGCTCGGCGGGAGGGGGACTTCAGATACTTGTGTGCGGATTGACTAAAGTTGATACGGGCAAAAACGCCCAGATCACAGCGATGGGTGCCGGGGGAGTTGTACTGAGAACTTTTACGATAGACGACAGACTTTCCGATTTCGACAGAGTCAGAATGATAAGAGACCTTAGTCCCGACATGATACTGATAGCGGGAGGTTATGAGGGCGGTAACAGCTATGCAACAATGCGGCAGCTTCAGCTGATGATCATGGCCTCGCCCAGGAACCGGTTCGATAAGGATGAAAAACTGCCTCTGATATTTTGCGGCAATACAGCAATGCATAAATATGTTAACGCTATGCTGCCGGATTATTTTATTGTTTCATGCACTGAAAATATCCGTCCGAATTACGAGACTTACAATTATGAGCCTGCTAAACAGAAAATACATGAATTATTCAAAGACAGTGTAATGGAGCACGCTCCCGGTTACAGGAAACTGAAAAAGCAGGTTTCTTCCGGGATCGTTCCCACGCCTACAGCGGTTGAGAGGATGCTTAAGCTTTATGCCGGGAAACACAAAGAAAACATCATAGCCATTGATATGGGCGGAGCTACTACAGACATATATTCCTGGATCAAAGGTTTTTTTCACAGAACGGTTTCTGCTAATGTGGGACTGAGTTTTTCCATGGCCAATATTCTCGCAACTGTGCTTCAAAGCAAAGAATTTTCAGGTTTAAAAAGCATCCTTCCCGAAAATTATTCAGAGGACGATGTCAAAAATTATATCAATAACAAAACTCTTAATCCGTCCTATCTTCCGAAAAGCGACCCGGAACGGTATCTTGAGCAGATATTTGCACAAATGGGATTCGAGATCTCGTTCGATCAGCATCTTGAGATGAATTTTAATAATGAGAGGAACGATTTTTTCGACGGCGTATCAGAGATTTACGAAAAGCTTTTCAGTTTTTTCAGATCAATATTCGGCAAACACAGAAAAGATTTTTTCTCAGAAAACAGTAAATACTGCGAGGATGCATACAGCATTGATATGGAAAATCAATTCCATCTTTCAGATATTCAGACGATAATCGGTTCAGGCGGAGTGATAGCTTATGCCAAAAGCAGAGAAGAACAGATCTTTATGCTCAATGAAGGACTAAAACCATACGGGATAACAAAACTTGTGATAGATATGCCTTTTAAGGTCTCCCATATGGGGATACTGTCATATTCAGACCCTGCAGCGGCTCTTGAAATGTTCGAAAGGGAATGCCTCAGAACAGCCGCGATAGTTATCGCACCGGTCGGAAAAATTAAAAAAGACAGGCCGGCTGTGTATATTAAAGCTGAAGGCTCTGAAGAAAAATATCTTATGAAGGGAGGGCAGCTGCTTTATTTGAGATCAGGTGCGAAATTTGAAATAATAAGTGCAGCCCGCAACATAAAGGTTGATAAAAATAAAGTTTCTGAAATAATCGATACTGATCTTCCCGTACTTATCGACTGCAGGGGGAGAGGAAAGTATTTTAAAGGGCCGCATCTGCTTAAATCAGGCGTAAAAGAGTTTCAGTTCAATTACGGAACTTTGGTTTCAAACATACCTCTCAACAGGATCAAAACCGGCGATATTAAATACGAAGAAAAAGAGTTTACAACAAGACTTCCTCACGAAGGAGAAATACTGGTTGAGGAAGGAAATACAGTCAGGGCGGGCGACATTATCGGCAGGAACGAATCCGCCAACCGGGAATATTTTTATGTTGATGTTGCCAATATGAGCAATGTCAGATACCGGTACACAGCAGAAGAGATCAGGCAGAGGCTGAGAATAAAAAAAGGATCCGAGGTCAAAACAGGCGATGTGATCTTTCACGGTTATATCAACAGAGTGACTAAGGTTAGTAATGAGAGGACATACGGCAAAGATAATTTTTGCGAAAAGCTGACAGAAACGGATTTTTATGCGGTAAAAAGCGGTCTGGTTTCGGAGATTTATTATGAACTGGGACTCATCTGCTTTGAAGTCATAGAAAAAAATGAAAAAGCTGAAATTGATGTTGCATCTCCCTTCCTCATAAAGCCGAAAAACATTAAGACTTACCTTTCTGTAATTTTAGGCGATCCGATCAAAGAAAACCAGATAATATCCTCAAAAATTACCAGAGGCAGGCTGTCTGTCAAATCTCCCATAAAAGGATATGTGACCGAAATAGATACCAAGAAGGGAACAGTAACTATAGAAAACAAGCTGAAACCCTACATCATGCGTTCATTCGTAAGCGGAAGGGTTTCGGCTGTTGAACCCGGGACAGGAGTGACAGTAACGGCAAAATGCGCAGTTCTTAACGGAGCATCCGGATTCGGAGGGGAAACTTACGGCGAGTCGGTATTTATTGAAAGAAGGGATAATTTCATAAATGAGGTTAAAATTTCCGGTAATGTCTCAAAAGAATACAAAGGCAGAATACTTGTTTTTAGAGAGAGCATCAATTTGTCCGTTCTTGAGGCTGCACTGGAGCTTAAGGCAAATGGAGTCATCGCACCGTCTGTAAACAGCAGGGACTGGACGGCATTTTGCGGAAACGATCTTAGCATTTCATTTACAGGAGACGAGGATTTAGGATTTTCTCTCGTGCTCATAAAGGGTTTCGGAAAGATCAGCATGGAAGATGATACGGCAGAACTCTTTAAACGCTATCATCTCAAAGAGATCAGCATCAACGGAAGGACTCAGATAAGAGCAGGCACGATCAGGCCGCAGATCATTTTACCCGACCAGATATAAGTAGTTTTTTGATTTTTATTCAGAACAAATCAGGCACTCAATAGTATAAGTGCGAAAAATAATGATCCAAGAATAAAGGAGATCCTATGAATAGCGACATCAGGGAAATAACTGAAAAAGTTGAAAAGGAAAGCAGATTCCTTGATATTCTGTCAATGGAGATAAGCAAGATCATCGTCGGCCAGAAATATATGGTTGACAGGCTGCTGACAAGTTTGTTTACGGGAGGGCATGTACTTCTGGAAGGTGTTCCCGGACTGGCAAAGACCGAAACTGTCAAAACCCTGGCCAAGGCCGTGGATGTTAAATACCAGAGAATACAGTTCACTCCGGACCTTCTGCCTGCCGATCTCATCGGTACCATGATCTACAATCAGAACACTAATAATTTTGAAACAAAAAAGGGACCTATCTTTGCGAATATAATTCTTGCGGATGAGATCAACAGGTCGCCGGCAAAAGTGCAGTCCGCACTCCTTGAGGCAATGCAGGAAAAGCATGTTACTATCGGAGAGAACACCTTTTATCTCGAAGAGCCTTTCCTCGTACTCGCCACACAAAACCCGATTGAACAGGAAGGAACTTATCCGCTGCCTGAAGCGCAGGTGGACAGGTTTATGCTCAAACTAAAGATCACTTATCCCACTCCCGCCGAGGAGCTGGAGATCATGAGAAGAGTGACGGTTCAGAAGAAGGCTGAGATAAATCCCGTGATCACACCGGAGGAGATAAAAAAAGTAAGAGGAATAGTAAGAGAGATATACATTGACGAAAAAGTTGAAAAATATATTATTGATATTGTTAATGCGACCAGAAATCCCGAAAAATACGGGTTGAAAGACATTGATTCGCTAATAGGCTACGCGGCATCTCCCAGAGCTTCAATATATCTTGTTCTTGCAGCTAAAGCTCAGGCATTCATGAAAAAGAGGGGCTTTGTTACACCGGAAGATGTGAGAGCTATCGGAATGGATGTTTTAAGGCACAGAATAGGCGTCACTTATGAAGCCGAGGCGGAAGAGATAACATCTGAGGATATTGTTAAGAGGATATTTGACACGGTCGAGATACCCTGATTTATGGAAGAAAGAGAAAAACAGAAGGAAATACTGAAAAAGGTCAGATTTATTGACCTCAAGACCAGAAAAGCCGTAAATGAGCTTTTCGGGGGCGAATATCATTCGGTGTTCAAAGGAAGAGGAATGAATTTCTCCCAGGTGCGTGAGTATTCCTACGGAGACGATATCCGATCTATAGACTGGAATGTGACGGCGAGAATGAAAAAACCTTTCGTGAAGGTTTTTGAAGAGGAGCGGGAGCTTGTTCTCATGCTTCTTGTGGATATCTCCGCAAGCGGAAATTTCGGATCCGGTGAAAATTTTAAAAGGGAGATCGCCGCAGAAATAGCGGCACTTCTGGCTTTTTCCGCCGTCAAGAACAACGACAAAGTCGGACTGGTATTATTTTCTGATCAGGTTGAAAAATTCATCCCTCCGAAAAAAGGCAGGAGCCATGTTTTCAGGATTATAAGGGAACTTCTTTTTTTCAAACCGACATCAAAAGGAACATCGATCGAAACAGCGCTTGAATTTCTGAATAATGTCCAGAAGAAAAAATCGATATCTTTCCTTATATCCGATTTCATGGATGAAGGTTATGAAAAAGGACTTCAGATAGTATCCAAAAAGCATGACCTTATTGCTGTTGATCTTTATGATAAAAGGGAAAAAGAACTTCCCGAACGGGGACTATACGAATTTTATGACAATGAAACAGGAAAAAAGATACTTATTGATCTCAGCAGTAATATAAACCGCGGGATCATTGAATCGAATATAAACCGGAAGGCGGTTCGGAAGTCCAGACTGTTCAGAAAAAACAGGATCGAAAATATCAGCATGGATATCAATCAGCCCTACATTAAACCACTTATTTCTTTTTTCAGGAAAAGGAAAACAAAAAGATGAAGAACAGTCTTCTGTTCATATTTTTTACTGTTTTTTCTGTTTTTTCCCAGATAAGCGTAAGGCCGGACAGAACGGAACTTTTTACCGGCGGAAGACTCAGGGTCATCATAGAGATATCCTACCCGGAAAATTCCATACCGGATATGGGGAGAATAAAAAATTCGGGCGATGAGGATTTTTATCAGATCAGTTCCGTGACAACCGGAAGACAGGTTCTTGACGGACAGGTAAAGGAAACAATAATAAACGAGTATGCTGTATTTGCAGAAGAGGGTGAAAATGAATTTAAACCCATTGAGTTCGGATTCGTTCTGGAAGAAGAGCATTTTGAATTCAGCAGCGACCCGGTTAAAATAAATGTCCGTTCGATAAGCAAAGAAACAAGGGTCACTGTTACAGATTCTCTCGGAAACCGGCAAAGTATAAGGGTCGATTCTCTGGGCGTGATCCTTCCGGTCAAAGATATCATAAGATACAGGATGTCGGTCCGTGAAAAATGGTATGCCGGAACATTTTTCATACTTCTTGCTTTTCTTATTCTCGCAGTATGGATTTTACTTAAACGCAAAAAAAGGAAGAACGGATCTGATGAAGTAGCTGAGGAAAAGAAGATCCCCGCTCATATCATTGCCATCGAAAATCTGAACAGGCTTAAAGAGAAAAAACTTCTGGAAAAAGGGGAATTCAAGGAATTCGCTGCCGGTCTTTCTCTGATATTCAGAAATTTTCTGGAGGACAGGTTCGATTTTCCCGGAGCAGAGATGCCGACAGAAGAGCTGAAAGCAGAAATAAAGGACAGAATAAAAGATGATGAAACAATAAATAATTCATATAAACTTCTTGAAGTGACAGATTTTGTAAAATACGCAAAATTCATACCTCTGGAAGCAGAACTTAAATCATTTCTCGAATTCGCTTATAAGGCTGTGGATAAACTCAGGGAAGAAACTGACGGTAAGAGTACATGATGTACAGATTCGAAGACCCCCAATATCTTTATCTTATTTTTATTCCTCTGACAGCTCTGTTATATGGATTTTTAAGGAAAAACAGCGCGCATATAAGATTCTCAGGTTCCGAAATATTCACGGGGGTAAAAAAGACTTTGAGGGTCAGACTTATAAGGCTGCCTTTCATTCTTAAAACACTCGCGGTTATATTGATGATTATTGCACTGGCGAGGCCTCAGAGTTCATCGGAAACGGAAGTTACGATGACCGAGGGTATTGATATTATGATCAGTCTTGACATATCTACTTCTATGCTTGCTCAGGATTTTAAACCAGACAGATTAAGAGCCGCTCTTGAAATAGCAAGGGAATTTATTGCCGGAAGGACAAATGACAGGATAGGTATGGTGCTTTTTGCCGGAGAGGCATATACGCAGTCTCCTTTAACTACTGACTACAGAGTTCTCGGTGAGCTTATAGATAAGGTCAGGCTGGGAGTAATACAGGACGGGACAGCCATCGGATCGGGAATAATTACAGCAGTCAACAGGCTTAAGAACAGTGATGCTGAAAGCAGAGTGATAATACTTCTTACCGATGGTGAGAACAACATGGGGGAGATCGACCCCGTAACCGCTGCTCATGTTGCGGCAGCACTGGATATCAGAATTTATTCCGTAGGAATTGGAGGCAGTTACGCACCGTATCCTTTCAGGACCCCCTTCGGACAGACTGTTTTAAGAGAAGTCGAATTCAAAATAGACGAAGAGATGCTCAAAGAGATAGCTTCGGTCACCGGAGGAAGATATTTTCAGGCTGATGACGAATCAAAACTTAGGGAAATATATGAAGAAATAGACAGTATGGAAAAGGCCGAGATCGAAGTCAATGTGTACAGAAGATTTCATGAAAAATACTATATTTTCCTGTTTCCGGGTCTCTTGATGCTTTTCGGAGCACTGATTCTTGAAAATACTGTTCTATTGAAAAAACCATAGTTGTCATCCTGTTTAATTTCATTGTTTTTAGAGTGATTCTTATATATATTACAGCCCCGAATCATTTAGAGGAGATACCTTGATAAAGAGTTTTTATATACAGACTTTCGGATGCCAGATGAATGTGTATGATTCGGATCTTGTAGCAGGTATTCTGTCAGGGTCCGGATATGTTAAGGCCTCTTCGATGGAGGATGCGGAGATAGTTCTTTTGAACACCTGCGCTATCAGGGAAAAAGCGGTTGAGAGGGTTATCAATAAATTCAGTCAGTATGCGTATATGAAAAAGGCAGGAAGAATGAAGATAGCCGGAATTCTGGGATGTATTCCCCAGCATTCTCCTGAAAGGCTGAAAAAAGAACTTCCTTTTCTTGATATTCTTGCAGGACCTGACAGTTATCACAAACTTCCCGAAATGATAGAAGCGTCACTGAAAGATAAAAAACTTCATGAGAATACCGAACTCACCCACACTCAGAACTATGAGGAAGTTTTGCCATTCCCGGAGAACAGTTTTTCTTCATTTGTTACAATTATGCGTGGCTGCAATAATTTCTGTTCCTATTGCGTTGTGCCTTATGTGCGTGGCAGGGAAAGAAGCAGAAGCACAGGATCCGTTCTTAAAGAAGTGCGTTCACTTGTGCAGAGAAATGTCACAGAAATCACTCTGCTTGGTCAGAATGTAAATTCATATTATTCAAACGGGACTGATCTCGCCGCACTTCTTAACATTATATCCGGAGTTGAAGGACTAAAAAGGCTCAGGTTCGCGACATCTCATCCTAAAGATATTTCGGACGAACTTATTCATATAATGGCAAACAATCCGAAAATATGCAATCATCTTCATTTGCCTTTTCAGTCCGGAAGCGATGCGATATTAAAAAGAATGAACAGAGGGTACACCCGTGAGGAATATCTATCCAAGATCGAAAGGATAAGAAAAGCTGTACCTCAAATTGCTGTTACAACAGATGTTATTGTAGGTTTCCCCGGTGAGTCCTGTGAAGATTTTGAATATACTCTTGATCTTATGAGAAAGGCTCAATTCGACAACGCATTCATGTTTATTTATTCTGAAAGAAACGGAACAGAAGCAAAGAAAAATTTTGTTGATGATATTCCAAGAAAAGTAAAGACCGACAGGCTGAAAAAGGTATCGGAACTTCAGAAAAAACTTTCACTTGAACAAATGAGTCATGAAACAGGTAGAATAAGAGAGGTTTTGACTGAATCGGTCAGTAAAAAAAGAAAAGATGAACTTATGGGCAGAACGGAACAGAACAGAACTGTTATATTTAAAAAGATCGAAGGGACGAAACCCGGGGATTATATTAATGTCAGGATCGATCGGGCGGAAGGTATTTCGCTGTTCGGTGAACAGGTTGATAAAGGAGTTGGAGGAAAGTGATGTATTATGTAAAAAAAGGTGTTCAGCTCATTCTGCTTGCCGCAATAATCTGGGTGAGTGTAGAGAATTTTGGTATTACCGTTAAGGGAATGAGGGTGTTTTCGAACGAGATAATAGATGTGTCTGTTATCTTTGTGATTTTTGCATCAATGATAATCGGCGGAATTATATCGGCTTTTTTTTCCGCTTTGAAGGAGTGGAAAAATGTTCGCGAGAACAGAAAAAAAATAAGTGAACTGAAAGGCGTGATAAAAGATCTTGAACTGAAGAATAAGGATTATCAGCTTGCAATGAATGAACTTGAGAGGCTTAAATCGGAGAATACTTCACTGAAAAGCGAGGTGGGAACGCTCAAGGAGGTAATTTCATCGACAGTCGCTTCTTCGGATAAAAAGGTAGAATACTAATTCAGACGGGTCGAAAAATGGATAAAATATATGACTATCTGGTTGTCGGAAGCGGAGCGGCCGGTCTGTATTTTTCCATTCTTGCATCCCGATCAGGTAAAGTTCTTCTTCTCACAAAGAACACGCTAAAGGAATCCAACACATACTACGCTCAGGGCGGTATTGCTTCGGTCGAAAAACACACCGATTCATTTCAGCAGCACATAAAGGATACTATAAAAGCGGGAGATGAGCTCTGCAACGAAAAAGCAGTTGAAATGGTTGTCAGCGAAGGTCCGGGAATTATCAATGAGCTGATATCTATCGGGGTGAAGTTCACCAGAGACAGAAGCAAAGGGTATTACTCGCTTCACAAGGAAGGCGGTCACTCAAAAAGCAGGGTTTTTCACTTTAAAGACATAACAGGCCGTGAACTGATCAGGGCTCTGACAAAAATGGTAAGGGAAAACAGTAACATCACCATAATAGAAAATATGGCGGCTGTAGATCTTTTAACCGAACATCAGAAAGAGGACAGTTCTCTGTTTAACCCCAGGAATATAACCTGCTACGGTATTTATGCGCACGATCCTAAAACGAAAAAGATACATAAGATACTGTCAAGATCTACAATACTGGCAACAGGCGGATCGGGTCAGGTCTATCTGCACACATCGAATCCGGGAGTGGCGACCGGGGACGGTCTGGCTATGGCATTCAGGGCAGGCGCGACCGTTTCAAACCTTGAGTTTTACCAGTTCCATCCTACCACGCTTTACACAGAAAAGGAAAAGGAGAATTCATTTCTTATATCGGAAGCGGTAAGAGGTTTCGGAGGGAATTTAAAGACGAAGGACGGCAAAAGTTTTATGCACAAATATCATCGTCTTAAATCTCTTGCCCCCAGAGACATAGTTGCAAGGGCAATTGACAGTGAGATGAAAAAGAGAGGCGATGAATTTGTATATCTGGATATACGCAACTTTCCTGCGAACAAGATTATATCAACATTCCCCAACATATACAAAAAATGCCTTGATGAAGGGATAGATATTACGAAAGAGATGATACCTGTTGTCCCGGCAGCTCATTACCAGTGTGGGGGAATCGAGACGGATCTTCACGGTAAAACGGACATAAAGGGTCTTTATGCTATAGGAGAAGTCGCCCAGAACGGAATGCACGGGGCAAACAGGCTGGCCTCCAATTCGCTTCTTGACGCCCTTGTCTTTGCGAAAATCAGCGCTTTATCAGTAGAAAAATATATTTCGAGAAATGTGATTAATTTCAGTGATATTAAAGAGTGGGAGTATTATCATACGGAGAGGCCTATAGAAAAGGTCGTGGTGAGTTATCTCAGGAACACGATCAGAAGGCTGGTGAGCGAGTTTATCGGAATAGTAAGAAGCGATGAGAGGCTTAAGATGGCGGAGAAAATGATAGATCTTCTTGCCTGGCAGGCCAGGGATTATTACATGCAGACCGAACTGTCAAGAGAAACTGTTGAGCTGAGGAATATAGCTGATGTTGCATATCTTCTTGTCAGGTTTGCGGGATTCAGAAAAGAATCAAGAGGACTCCATTACAATATAGATCATCCCGAAAAGGACAATATTAACTGGAAGAAAAATACAAGACTGAGAAGCAGCGGAAGAAGAAGTAAAAGCGTAATAATCAGATAACCGGAGGTATTTTATGAAACACCTGGTATTTTTAGTAATAATTTCTTCAGTTCTGCTGCATTCGGCCGAAACGATCAGTTTCGATCTTAACGACTATGCCTTTTCTGATGATTCTCTCACTGTCACTTATAAAGAAAAAACCTACCGGAGATTTACATTTGACGGATATACGCTTCCGATCATATTCAAAGAGACGGGTTTCGAAAACGGTTTTGCTCACGATGTTTCAGTTACCGATTATGACGCAGTGCTGATCAAACCGGATCTTGGAATTGATTATTTTCAGGGCGACATGGATTTTGGCAGCAAATTTCCTTTAAAACAGATAAATGTGGGAGCAAGGGGAATAAAGCGGAGCGGCGGTTTTTCGGTCCTTGAGATAAGCCCGTTTTTCATATCCAACGATTCATTATATTTTTCAAGTTCTGTCACGGTGAGCTATTCGATGGCTAAGGAAACTCAAAGCCTGACGGAAACGAAAAGCGATTATGAACAGATAGACCTGATAATAATAACCCCGTCAGAGTTCGCTGATACTTTTGAGAGATACTCCGATTTCAAGACTGCTCAGGGTTTTGTTACCAAAATCAAGACAGTTGAAGAGATCTACGGCCATTATCCGGGAGAGAACGATGTTATAAAAATCAGAAACTACATTCGGGACAAGTATATCACCAACCGTTTGAAATATGTTATTATCGGGGGAGGATACTCCGTCATACCGACCGGAAAAGCAACAATTTTCAGCGGCGAGAAAAGTGTTTACTCCGATGCATTCTTCGAACATATGCACAGAGATCCGGATGTGAACGGGAACGGCTTGTATTTTGAACATGATGTTTCTGTTGACGACTATCCGGATGTTTATGCGGGAAGGTTTCCCGGCAACACTAAGGAAGAGATAGCCGCTATAGTAGATAAAACCATAGAGTACTATTCGCCGCACAGAAATTACAGGGAAAACTTCAATACTTCTGCTCTGTTTCTCGGATTTAATGTTCATGTTTCCAGCGGTGACGGAAGGAGGATGGCAGAGAATTCAAGAGAAGAACTTCCCGCAACATTTACGGCGGATACTCTTTATGAGAACTCATCCCCCGGATTCGGAAGGAACAGTATAATTTCAGCACTTAACAGCGGTTATAACATAGTTTACAGTCAGTCGCACGGCGATTTACATACCATAAGACAGCGCCACAACAATTTTAAAATCTGGAGTGACGATATTCTGTCGCTCACATCCGTTTCCGGACTATATTTGATAGGTTCCTGTCAGACAGGAAGCATATCGGCAGACAGTTTTGCCAGAAAGGCCATGATAAATCGTTACGGCGGCTGTGTGACATATATCGGTAGCAGTGACGACGAATATACTACAACAGCCAATAATTTTAATGCGTATTTTTTCAGAGAACTGAGAAGCGGAAAGAGCTACGGCGAAAGTCTGGCGGACGCCAGAATTATTTTAGGAAATATAAGTAGTTCAACAAACTCTGCACCATGGCAGAACAGATATCTCGCATATACATACTCTCTTCAGGGAGATCCTTCCAACAGGCCGTTTTTTTATGAACCTGAAGATATAAGCATAACATCTATTGATCCTTTCATCAAGGGTAACGGCACCGTTCTTGGAAGTCTGTCCTCCGCGCCTCAGGACACTCTTTTCATAACTGCGGTATCTGAAGGCAGGATACTGGGAAATACCAGCACTGTAACAGATTCTTTTGTTCTTGAATATCAAAACCTTACAGCGGACAGCGTTTCCGTTTATCACCATTCACAGGGATCTTTTCTGAAAAGGGATAGATTCGCCGGCATTTCGCCTCAAAATCTCGCTTTCGAGATAAGTAATCTAAGACCTTTATCAGATAATGCTTCCGGTATAGTTACACACGGTCAGAATTTCAGCATTAGAATTGATTTCGAGACATTGTCCGAAGGTTCTGAAGACAGCCTGAAAGCCGTGATCAGCTCGATAGACAACAGCGGTGTTTCAGTAACATCCGGTGAAACTGTCTTTAAAATCCCGCCCGGTAACGAAAAAGAGAGTATTGACCTTTTTGATCTCTCATTCTCTTCATCCGACATTAACGCCCGTGACTCTCTGGCCGTTGTCAGCTTTGTAATAAAGAACATGGATGATATTTCTCTGTTTTCTGGCAGTGTTCATGTACCTGTTTCGGTTCCCCGTCTCGATCTTCAGTCTTACAATGTTTCTGTTCATATTCACAAAAGTGCCGTATACAGCATAAACCCTCAGTTCGTCAATACATCGAAAGGTCCGATCGCCACGGCAGGGATCAGCTTTTTTAAAGTGACGGGAGATTCACTCGAACCTGCCGGAGTGAAAATTCTAAAAAACATCGCCGGATCCGCAGCCGTAAATGATTCGGTAAGTTTTAACATCGATCGTTCAAAGGAATATTTGATGAAAGTCCTTATAGACGGAGAAAGAGAGTATGTTTTTGACGGAATAAAGTTCGTTAATGATACCGGCAGCATAACTCTTTTTGCGGACCATTCTCCCGGAAAGATAAATCTGGAGTGGATCAATTCCTATGGAAAAGCGGCCGGTTACAATGTATATTCATCTCCTACGCAGCAATTCACTAATTCATCGAGGATGAATTTCAGTATTCTGCTTTCAGAAAATTTTTCTTTTTCGTATAATTCGGACAGTGCAGTCTGGCTAAGAATCGGGGCGGTTGATGCTTCAGGTTACGAATTTGCCCTTTCACAGCCTGTTAAGATTAAGCCTGTACCTCTATATCTCGACGGTATTTTTAAGGTCTCGCCGTTCGAGGTGTATAATCCAACCGTTATAGGAGACAGACTCATATTCAACTCCAGAAATTCAAGCGTTGCCGGGCTTTACTCGAACGGCGATCCTGTTAACGGCACGGGCATCATTCATCAGGCTGATGTTATTGGTTTAACGGGAACCTCACTTCAGCAGGGATATGCGATAGGCGATGTTACGGGTGACGGCAATCTTGAAATGGTCAATTACCACTTTGTAATGGGAGACAGCGTTCTGGTAAAGGTGGTAAGCCTCGATACCGGAGCGCTGCTGGCAAAAAGGAATATTTACGGCAGAATTATGGAGAATGCTCCCGTTCTTGCAGATCATGACGGAGATGGCAGGATGGAGATCTTTATTTCTGCATTTAACGGCAATATTTCAGGAACTCCCAGAGGGAGTTTTGTTTATATGCTCAGGTACAAGGATGGAGAACTGGAGCATGGAGCAAATTATCCGGCATTTTCGAACAGGGACTCATATTTTATTCATTCTCCTTCTCTTATCGATCTGAATGGTGATTCAGAAAAAGAGCTTATCTTCAATTCGGGAAGGTGGATCATTGTAAGGGATGCGCTCTCCAATAGTCTTATTACCGAACAAGATCTTGGAAAAACTATAGGAACCTCACTTTCATTCTGCGATCTTGAAGATGACGGTAAACCGGATGTATTTGCCATTACCGACAGCTACGGTTCATACGGAAAACTATACAGATTTGAAATGAACGGATCGGATCTGACCGACAAAACATCTGGCGGAATAAATATTGACATGAAACCCTACGATTTTTATGACCTGACACCGCCTGTAAATTTTGCCGATATAAATGGTGACGGCAACGCCGAAATAATAGTCCTGACTGCCTCAAAGCTGTACATTTTCAATAATGATTTTTCCAATTACCCGAATTTTCCTGTAACACTCGATCCCAGAATAACCAAAAATAATATGTCCGCTCCGTCAATGGCGGATTTTGACGGCGACGGCGTTCTAGATATTCTTTTCATGGATGCGAATTTCCGGGTATGGTGCTATTCCGGAGCCACCGGAAAACCGCTTGAGGGATTCCCGATAAAGATCGATAATATTAACAGGCAGGAGATGACGGCAATAACCGTAGCTGATCTGGACGGCGACGGTACTCTTGAGTTCGCTATAGGACTGGATGACGGCTATGTTATAATATATGACTATCCAAAACAGACATCTTCAAGAGGAATATTTGATAAATACAGGGCGGATATGCACAACAGCGGTATTTTCTATCCCTTCAAACTGCCAAGTCCGGCGGGAGTAAGCCTTTCTGCGTCAGGCGGATCGGTTCATATATCATGGGACAGTGTTGATGGGGCATCGTCATACAGAGTTTATTCTTCTGCCGATCCGTATTCGGGATTTGAATTTTTGACCGAAACAGAAAATGAATTCTATACAGTTCCCGATATTACGGAGGACAGAAGATTTTTTTATATTAAAGCAGTGAGGTAAGTTCAGATGCGTAATATTTTATTTTCGATATTGATTATATTTTCATTTGTCAGGGCAGATGACATACTTATACCCATGGATCACAGTCAGAACGATCATCTGAAAGCATACGGCATAGCATACTGGGCTGTTCAGAACGGGGCCAGAGTAGAATGGTTTTTGAACTACAGAGGCGGATCATTCCTCATAGAAGGTTATGAAAATGTGGTAAGGATGTGCCTGAAAAGAGGAGTATCCTACGAATTGATAAGCCCAATGGAATATGCGTCAATTCTGAATGAAATAGAGCATTCTAACATGGATGCTGTTCTACTCGAAAAAGCACCGACTATCGCTGTATATACTCCTCCATATACCCAGCCGTGGGATGATGCGGTAACTCTTGCCCTTACATACGCAGAGATACCTTACGACACAATATACGACAGAGAGATACTTCAGGGAGCTCTTTCAGAATATGACTGGCTCCATCTTCATCATGAGGATTTTACAGGTCAGTACGGGAAATTCTATGCGGCTTATTCAAATGCCGAATGGTATATAGAACAGGTAAGAACCCAGGAGAGACAGGCCCGCGATCTCGGTTTTTCAAAAGTTTCAAAACTCAAGCTGGCTGTCGTGCTGAGGATAAAACAGTATATGCTCAACGGCGGTTTCCTTTTCGCGATGTGCAGTGCTACGGATACCTTTGACATAGCTCTTGCCGCTGCCGAAACAGACATTTGCGCCCCGATGTTCGATGGCGACCCTGCAGATCCTGACGCACAGAGCAAACTTGATTTCAGCCGTTGTATTGCCTTTCAGGATTTTACACTTGAAATGAATCCCATGATCTATGAGTATTCGGACATAGATATGACTGACTATATCAACAGAAATATTGATGAGAGACATGACTATTTCACTCTTTTCGATTTTTCCGCAAAATTCGATCCTATTCCGGCCATACTGACCCAGAATCACACAAGAGTAGTCAAGGGTTTTTTTGGACAGACAACAGCATTCAGAAGATCACTGATAAAACCTGAAGTGGTCATTATGGGAGATGTTCAGGGGACGGAAATAGTTAAATACATTTACGGTACGGTGGGAGAAGGATTCTTTACTTTTTACGGGGGACATGATCCTGAGGATTACAAACATTTTGTTAATGACCCGCCGACAGAGCTTGAGATGTACAAAAACTCGCCGGGATACAGACTTATCCTGAACAATATACTTTTCCCCGCCACTAATAAGCAGAAGCAGAAGACTTAAACACTTTCAGGCATTTTACTTGAGCATCTCGCTGCCTTCAAACTGTCTGTACAGGCTGAGCTGATCGAGTATAAAATTATATTTGTCCGTTTTCAGATCAAGTATCTCGGAGATTATCTTGCCCAGTCCGGGGCCGAGCATGAATCCCTGTCCGCACATTCCGACAGCGAGGAACATATTCTTTACATCCTTCGGCCACCCGACTATCGGGAAACCGTCGGGCGTCATGGGATAAAGACCTCTCCAGGTCCTTCTGATCCTGACATTCTTGAGCCTGGGATGAAGTTTAATCATTCTTCTTGAGATCAGCGGAAGGAATTCTGATGTCGAATCGTAATCTTTTCCCATTATCTTTGGTTCGGGGGTTACGCAGAAAATAATCTGTCCGCCCTCGTTCTGATAGTAGTAGAAATTCGCGCTTTGCGCATCGCTCCTCAGGTCAACGACCATCGGCCTGAAGAATTTCTTCACCGGTTCGGTCACGCCGGCCTCGTGAGAATCCGGAAAAACAGGGAGGTCAAGACCGCACATCGAACCGATCTCCCGGGCGTTCCCGCCGGCGGCATTAACGATAACATCTGCGGATATCTCTCTTTTGCCGGTTTTAACAGAACTTATTTTTCCGTCACTGATCTCAAAACCGGTAACTTCCTCGTCAAAGTAAAATGTCGTGCCCGCTTTAAGCGAGAGCTTGTAGTATGCGCCGGCGGTCTTAAGAGGTGAAGCCGAGCCGTCATGCGGGGAATATGTCCCGCCGAGAAGTCCGTCAGGATTGATCCCGGGTACGAGCTGTCTTATTTTCTCCGGGCTTACCCACTCTATATCAAGGCCGTAGCTTTTTTGTTTTACAAGAAGCTCTTTGAGAGCTATTTCTTTTTCCTGTTCGTAAACGGGGTAGAGGTAGCCGCCGTCAGTCCAGTCAACATAAAGCCCGTGACCGGCTTCCATGTCCCTTATAAGCTCAATGCTCATCTGGCATATCTTTATCTTTGCCGGATCAGAATGGGTGGCTCTTATTCCCCCGATAGCGGATCTGTTATCTCCTCTGCCGTATGAATGGTTCATATCAATGACAGCTACATCCTGTCCTCTCATTGAAAGGTAGTAGCTTAACGGGAGGCCGACGCTTCCGGCGCCTATAATTATGGTGTCGAAATGTTTCATTTACTATTTTTCTCCGTCAATTAATGCGTTCATGGGAACTTCCACCTCGACCGGTCTTACGGTACCCCGGGATACTTCACTAAAGTCAACTCCGGCCTGTCTGAATATTCCCGGAAGCAGCACAGAGCAGGTTTTTGATCCGCAGGCGCCCATTCCCACTCTTATCTGTTTGAGCTGATTAACATCCCTGACCCTGAACTCTTTTATAAAATCGACAACTTCCTTTACATTGACCCTTTCGCAGCGGCAGACAATCGCATCGTCGGGAAGATATGTATGTATGGTTTCATGAAACGGTTCAGTAACGGACCTGTCCTGCATCCTTATACCTATCGCTTTTGCGGCGTTTTTAACAGACATTTTTACCGTAACCAGATGAGTTCTGTATTTTTTAACCAGCCTGATGTGAAGCACTTCCGCTTTTTCGAGAAAATTTCCGTCAATATCGGTCAGTTCGATCGTATCGCCCGGAACAAAATCGAGAATATATTCATGAGGTAGGATCACTTCCGCAGTATTGTCGTCAATTTTTCTGGCCAGAGATACGGCAAGGCCGGGACATACGGCTACACAGAGTCCGCAGTTTATGCAGGCGTCAACTGTATATTTCGGGATGTCGAGAATGTTCTTTAGTTCTCCTTCAAGCGAGATGCAGTTTTTCGGACAGACGGTTGTACATGGATTGCACGGTATTTCCTCTATGCACTTCAGGATAGGGATAAATTCGCTTTTAAGCTCTATATTCTCCTCGTTAAACACCTTTCCGGGTTTCGATTTTAATATGTCGGCCTTTTCGTAGAAGGCGGGGTCTATTTCTATATCCTTTCCGAGCATTTTAGCCATTTTGAGACCGGCGATCCTGCCTCCGAACATGGCCGAACTGGCTTCAGCTATCTCATCGGCATCACCTGTTTTAACTGCTTTAAAACCAAAGTCCACAGCCTGGTCATAAAATTCGTCCACCGGAGTCAGTCCAGCAGCTATAAGAAGAGTGTCTGTTTGGTATGTTTTTGCCGTGCTGAGTATGGGGTTCCATTTTTCATCAACCTGAGCCACGGTGACTTTTTCGAGCTTCCCGTGACCGTAAGCGGCGAGAACGGTGGTCTTTAAATGGATCGGAACGCCCATTCTCTTTATTTTGTCGGCGTGCACTTTGTAGCCGGAAACCTTGTCCATGATGTCAATGATCCCGACGGCTCCAATACCCGCCTGCAGTGCGTGATACGCGGCGATGAGGCCGACGTTTCCGCTCCCGACGATAAATACCTTGTCGGACGATTTTACAAGATCCCTGTTTACCAGAGTCTGGAACGCGCCCGCTCCGTAAACTCCGGGAAGGTCGTTTCCGGGGAATACAAGGCTTTTTTCCCTCGCTCCCGATGAGACTACAAGTCCTTCAAAGTCGATCAGAGAATATTTGCCGTTATTTTTATAAACGCCGGCTTTTTTATCTTTAAAAATACCTACCACGCTCGACTCGTAAAGAACGGTCACATTGTTCTTTTCCCTGATCTCTTTTTCAAGTATTTCGGCGATCTCGTATCCTCTTGTTCCCGCGTAGCTGTCCTCCTGAGATCCGAAAAATTTATGGGTCTGGAGCAGGAGTTTTCCGCCAAGCCTGTCCTTGTCCTCGACGATCACGACTCTTAAACCGAGATTAGCCAACTCCAAAGCTGAAGTTAGTCCAGAAGGGCCTCCGCCGATAACGAGCGCATCGGTTTTCAGTTCTTCGATATTCTGGTCAAACTGCGCATCGTCATCATGCGGGAGTTCGGGTATGTGATGCAGAGTGCGGATGTCCATTCCCTCCTTAAGAGGTGTCACGCAGGATTTCAGCGGCATGCCGTCTATTATCACAGTACACTGCGAACACTGGCCGTTGGCGCAGAAAATGCCCTGAGGGGCATCGTCTTTTGTGTGTATGGAGAATTTTTTTATACCGTTGGCGAAGAGGGCGGAACTGACCGGTTCATTCTCAATTCCTGTCAGGTTCATTCCGTCAAAAACAAAAGCGGCCTCCCTGCCTGTCTTCACTTCGAGAACGGGGTGCTTGTCTATTCTGTTCATTCAATGTGTCCCAAAAACTGTATTTTATTGTTAATTAATCGTAAAGCGGGTATCTTGTGCTCAGTTCAATAACTTCTTTTTTGACCTGTGCAAGAAGGTCAACGTTCTTGTGATCCGCTGCGACTCTTGCGATCATGTTCGCTATAGTTCTCATATCGTCTGTCGTGAATCCCTTGGTTGTAGCAGCGGGAGTTCCGAGTCTTACGCCTGAAGTGATCATTGGTTTTCTCTTATCAAAAGGAACCATATTCTTATTGGTTGTTATTCCGGCTTTTTCAAGAGCTTTTTCTAACCCTTTACCTGAAACCTCCTTGTCTGACAGATCGAGAAGTACTATATGATTGTCCGTCCCGCCGGAAACGACCTTGAAACCGAGTTTAATCAGTTCGTCAGCAAGAGCCTGTGCGTTGTCGAGCACTCTCTGCTGATAGTCTTTGAAAGAAGGCTCGAGAGCTTCTTTGAAAGACACCGCTTTTGAAGCTATAACATGCTCGAGTGGTCCGCCCTGAATACCGGGGAATATCACGAAATCAAGAGCTTCGGTAAGTGTCTTCGGAGAAGGCATATTCTTGAGAAGTATCTCTCCGCCTTCAAAATCGGAAAGGATCATTCCGCCTCTGGGACCTCTTAGAGTTTTGTGTGTCGTGGTAGTAACAACATGAGAGTAGGGAATAGGTGAAGGATGCAGTCCTGCAGCGACCAGACCGGCTATATGGGCCATATCAGTTACAAGCCATGCACCGACCTTGTCCGCGATCTCTCTAAATC
The DNA here is from genome assembly GCA_007124045.1 of Candidatus Delongbacteria bacterium. GTDB lineage: Bacteria > UBA4055 > UBA4055 > UBA4055 > UBA4055 > SLFX01. The sequence continues at coordinate 46,266 of SLFX01000088.1, forward strand.
TCTTGAAGTCTATAAATCTGGGGTATGCCGAAGCTCCCGCAACTATTATCTTCGGTTTGCATTCAACCGCAAGTCTTTCCAGCTCGTCATAATCAATAAATCCGTCTTC
>SLFX01000114.1 GCA_007124045.1 Candidatus Delongbacteria bacterium
CAACAAGGTTGTACTGCATCATATTTATCGTGGCCGCATCAAATATTCCGATATTGAAACTGCCTGCAAGCTGATCTATAATTTCATCCTCAACATCTATACCGACAGTGTCTTTAATGCTTCTGAGCTGTCGTCTAAATTCGTTTGCGGAGCAGCTTTCCGGAAGTGTGCTCAGTATATAATCCATATATTGCCTTGCATTAAAGAACAGTGCAAGAATTAAAGCCGGCTTTTTCTCAAAACCGGTAATAACGGATTTATCATCAACGGCATCATTCAGTCTGTGCATAATGTTGTTCTTTTCGACGAATCCGACAGAAGAGACAACCAGATCCGGCGATGAGAGATCTGCGACTATCGCACTTCCTCTGTTGTTTTTCAAAAAGTCAAATGTACCGTCGTCTGATCCCGACAGATGCTCAAGACCTTTTGCATTGTGGTCCATGAATTTCTTTGAGTCAAAATAGAATACGGCATCCGAACCCATATTTATTTCCCCGGCCACTTCTTTGTAAAAAGGGGTGGCGGCAAGTTTTTCCGAAGACGCAAAGAATGCCGCCGCATTTTCATTTCTGTTCATCGAAATATTAACAGCAACATAGTCGCCGTCCGACTTTATCGTCATAAGTACGCTGTCTTCACCTTCAATTCCGATCTTCAGCATATCATTTTCCTCAGAATAGGTCAGTCCCATCTGCGGTAATACAGCTGATCTTTCTCTTATGAAACCGATAAAGTCGTTTTTGTTAGTGACCGGCAAAAGCAGTGCGAAAGACCCTGAAGAAGTTTCTATTGCTTCACCCTCAATATGCAGTGACGAGAGCACAAGACCGAATTCTCTATTTGTATCAAAACCGATCTTTTCGTATCCTGAAAGTGAAAGAGGATCGAACCCGAGGATTGAGACGATCTCGTTTCTGTCAACCATAGTCAAATGCTGGTTGATCACATCGTTTTTGTCGATTTCGAAAAGAGAAAAGAGTTTTTCGAAAGAAGAAAAACTTATCATGGCGATAGTGCTTTGGGGGGCGTATTTCTCTGCGATCAGCGAAGAAGTTCTGCCCGTCCTCCCAGCAGTTTCTGAAGAACCGCATCCTGCGATGAATAGAATAACGACAGACAGTGCCGCTACTATAATCTTTTTCATTTTGTATTACCTCCAATTGGTTTTATATCTCTTCTTTGTAGATATTTTAGCTAAATTTAAATGACTTTTGAAGTAAAATCAAGTAATTATCCTTGCAATGTAATATAAAATTACATATATTTTGCCCATGAAATTGAGATTTTGGGGTGTGAGAGGCAGCATCAATTCCCCTCTCAGCCCGGAAAATTATCTGAGTAAAATAAAAGGCGTCCTGGAACAGGCTGTTAAAGAAGGCATTTCAGAAAAAACAGATCTTGATCACTTTATCGCTCAACTTCCCGGAGAATTAAAAACCACATTCGGCGGAAATACATCATGTGTAACCATATCAGATGACCGCGATCTGCTTATATTTGATGCAGGGACCGGCATCAGAAATCTCGGATCACAGCTTATTTCCGGGAATTTTTTCAATCCTGAAATAGATGAATATAACCTGATCTTCTCACACCTGCATCTTGATCATATAAACGGACTTCCTTTTTTTACTCCCGTGCATTTTCCCGGTAAAAAAATAAGATTTTTTTCACACCATGAAAATTTCGAGAAAATGCTGATGCTCCAGCAGAATTCTGATTTTTTCCCCGTTTCTCTTGAAAGCCGTCCTTCCAATAAAGAATTTAATGTCTTAAAGGAGGGTCATGATTTCAGTATCGGAAATTTTGTTGTCAGGTCAAAAAAACTTAATCATCCCAACAGTTCATACAGCTATTCGGTTGAGAAAGACGGTAAAAAGATCGTTTATGCCACTGATGCTGAATATACTGCTAATTCAGTTCTTGACAATTATGCGGATTTCTATCGGAATGCGGATATACTTATATTCGACAGTCAGTATAATTTCAACGAGCTTGCACAAAGGTACAGTTTCGGGCATTCAACGGCAGAGATAGGGGTGGATGCGGCTGTTTCCGCAAATGTAAAGAAACTCCTGCTTTTTCATCATAATCACGAAAGTTCTGACAGAAAGATCATTGAAATGAAAAATTCATCAATAAAATATCTCAATGAAAAACATCCCGGATCTGATCTGGATATCATCATTTCCAACGAGGGAATGGAATTCAACCTTTAGGAGGCTAAAAATGCTCGGTAATCTTGAAAAGAAAAAGATCTGGAAATATTTTATTGAGCTCAGTGGAATACCCAGACCGTCAAAACATGAGGAAAGGGTAATAGAATATATTACAAATTTTGCCGCACAGAGAGGCCTTGATTTTATCCGGGATAAAGCCGGAAATCTGCTTGTGAGAAAAAATGCGTTTCCCGGAAAAGAGAATTCACCTGTAGTTGTTCTTCAATCGCATGTGGATATGGTATGCGAAAAAAACCAGAATATCAGGCATGATTTTTTAAAAGATCCCCTGAAGCTTTATGTAGAGGATGATTTTATAATGGCGGAGGGTACTACTCTCGGTGCGGATAACGGTATTGGAGTTGCCGCTTCTTTGGCTGTTCTTGATTCGGATGATGTGCCTCACGGTCCTCTCGAGTGCCTGTTCACTGTAGATGAAGAGACCGGATTAACAGGAGCAAAGGAACTTGACGAAGATCTTCTTAAGGGGAGAATACTAGTTAATCTGGATACCGAGGAGGACGGGTGTGTCTATATAGGATGTGCAGGTGGAAAAACAACCGAACTTAACAGGCAGATAACAGAAAAACAAGATAATGACAAAGAACTTGCCTTTCAGGTATGTATCGAAAGACTCAAAGGAGGACATTCAGGGCTTCACATTAGCACGGGAAGAGCTAATGCGATTCTGCTGCTGTCAAGATTTTTGTGGAATTTGAACGATAAGATAAATTTTGATCTCTCCTGTTTTTCCGGTGGTGATAAACACAATGCGGTCCCAAGAGAGGCTTCTGCGACTATTTGCTTAAAAGAAGAGGACCTTCCGGTTTTTGAAACAGAACTGGTTAAATATAATGAGATATACAGAAACGAATTTGCTCATACGGATCCCGAAGTATGTCTGAAAAGCATAAAAGCGGAAAGACCGGAAAAAGTGCTTACGGAAAAATATAAGACTTCTTTTCTTAATATTGTCTATTCATTCCCCAATGGAGTTCTTTCAATGGACCCCTGTATTGAAGGGCTTGTTCAGACATCCACCAATCTTGCGGCAGTAAAAATTAACGGTGATTCGATAAACATTCTTACAAGTCAGAGAAGTTCTGTGGAAAGCATGGTATTAGACGCATCCGGTAAAGTTATCGCACATTGCCTTTCGGACAATTATGATTTTATCAGCAAAGATCCGTATCCGGCATGGACACCTGACACAGATTCAGAACTGCTTGCGTTATCAAAGAGTGTGCATTTAAGCATTTTTGGAAAAGAACCGGCAGTAAAGGCTGTTCATGCAGGTTTGGAGTGCGGAATAATCGCGAAAAAGTATCCGGGTATGGATATGATATCTATCGGGCCGGACATTTTCGGTGCTCATTCACCTGACGAAAGGATGAGGATATCGTCAGTGGATAATTTTTGGCGTTTTCTTACAGGAATGCTCGAACAGATACAGAATTAAAATGTACGCTGTCGAATCAAACGGGTTTACAAAGCACTATTCAGGCGGAAAGATAAAAGCACTGTCTGATTTTTGCATTAAGATCGAAAAAGGCACGGTTTTTTCTCTTCTCGGACCTAACGGGGCAGGTAAAACAACACTTATAAAGCTCATGCTTTCGATCGCCATACCGACTTCCGGCGAAGGATTTATACTTGGAAAAAAGACTACCGACCGGTCTTCCAGAATGAGTGTCGGCTATCTTTCCGAGAACCACAGATTTCCCGGCTTTCTTAATGCGGAACAGGTATTATGGTATTACGGAAAAATGTCCGGTGTTTTATCGACAGATCTAAAAAAAAGAATTCCCGTTCTCCTGAAAAAGTTCAATTTGGAGGAGAAAAGAAAATTAAAGACAGTCAAATATTCAAAAGGTATGCTTCAAAGACTTGGCACCGCACAGGCTCTGATAAATGATCCCGAGGTGATATTTTTGGATGAACCCACTGACGGGATAGATCCTGTTGGAAGGATCGAAATAAGGGAGATCCTTCTGGAGCTGAAAGAAAGGGGTAAAACCATTTTTATAAACTCTCACCTTCTCAGCGAAGTTGAAAGAATTTCGGACGAGATAGCCATTCTGAAAGAAGGGCGAATGATAAAAAAGGGAAGAACTTCGGATTTCCTTGAGTCAACCGGTGAATACAATATACGGGTAGAGGATTCAAAACAGGAGATTTTTTTCAATATACTCAATAGTTTAAATATTAAGTTCGCACCGCATAAACATTCGGCATCTGTAAAAATAAATGATATAACGGAGCTCAATTCCGTAATTGACAGTTTGAGAGATGAGGACATCTTGATAAAAGGTGTTGAGGAAATAAAAGGTTCGCTTGAGGATTTTTTTATTAAAATTATAAGATAAGGGGCAGGTTACGGGACTGTATCTTCTTACAATAAAAGAACTTATGTCAAAAAAGATCATCATGGCTGTTTTTATATTAGCCACACTTTTTTGCATAAATCTTATTTTTGCTCTCAATGTAAAATATGCCGGTATGGATACAAAAGCTATTCTTACGGTTTTCGGAAATACTCTTGAACAAGGACCCGACGGAAGTTTTTTAAATCCGGAGATGATACTCGATCATATTCTGTCGGCGATCGCCATAGCAATTTTTTTCGTATCGCTTTTTCTTTCTCTTTTTTCCGTATCTTCGGTTTATCCGGATATGATCAAACAAGGATATGTTGATATGCTGATATCAAAGCCCCTGTCGAGAAGTTCTGTTTTTTTTCAGAGGTTCGGCGGCGCAATGACAGGTGTCTTTATAAATATATTCTACATAATTATTTTTTCATGGCTGATACTGTCGCTGAAGTTCGAAATTTGGAGCATGAGTTTTTTAGCTTCAGGCTTTGTCATTCTCTTATTCTTTTATAACATATTCTCTATGATGATAATGATCTCCATGTTCGTAAAAAACCCGGTAGTCGCCTTATTGTCAACATATTTTCTTGTTTTCATAATTTCTCCGATAATAGCCGCAGTTGAACGATTTGGAGGATCAGAGGGTTCATTTAGAAGCATAATTTCCGGATTTCTAAACGGTGTTCTGCCTAAAGTGAGCGATGCGGTAATATTTATAAACGCATTTCATACGGGCAAAGATGTCTCAGCAAATATTCCCATCGCAGCTTTTCTATCCGGCACAATGTTTCTGGCTGTATCATTATATGTTTTCAAAAAGACTGATTTTTAGAAGATCTCTACATAAATATTGGGGTTTTCTATCAGTTCAATATCTTCGCAAAAAAGTGAAGCGGTCAGTCCGCTTC
>SLFX01000067.1 GCA_007124045.1 Candidatus Delongbacteria bacterium
GACCGGGATCAGTGATACCGAGTTTACACTTCATCATTTTGAGAAAGTGTGAGTCAAAACAAGCGTCGAATGTATCCAATTCTTTTTTTACTAAAAAAGCAGCTTTATCGGCATCAGAATCGATAAGTGGCAGTAATGTAATTCCGAGAACGCTTAGATTCCATCGCAAGATATGTCTCTGATTTCCAAAAGAATACCTTCCGTATGTGTCTATACTGCTATAGGTCTTTGAAGGGTCGTAATAATTGATGAATGAGCACGGACCGTAGTCAAATGTCTCTCCAGTTATACTCATATTGTCAGTATTCATTACCCCGTGAATAAAACCGGTTCTGTACCACTGAACAACCATTCGTATAGTGTTTTCCATAACAGTGCGAAAAAACCTCAGGTACCTGTCATATGCATCAGCAAGTTCAGGATAGTGCCTTTCAATTACGTAATCTGCGAAGTGCTTAAAGTCTTCACCTGAGCAGAATCTGGACACATATTCAAAAGTTCCGAAACGGATGTGGCTTTTCATCACGCGTATCAGCAGAGCACCGTCCTGTACAGTATTGCGTATAACCTTTTGGCCCGTTGAGATGACAGCCAGACTTTGTGAAGTGTCTATATTAAGATTTTTAAGCGCATAGCTGTATAAATACTCTCTGATCATTGAAGTAACTGTCGCCTTCCCGTCCCCGCCCCTTGAATATTTTGTTGTTCCGGACCCTTTCAACTGTATGTCGAATCTCTCTTTGTCAGGCGCTATATGCTCTCCAAGTATCATGGCACGGCCATCACCCAAAACAGTAAAATACCCGAACTGGTGCCCTGCATACGCCTGAGCAAAAGGCCTCTGCGAGGGATCAATACCCAAGAGTTTTTGCGGCGGGTCATCTTTTGAATAATTTATTCCCAGCTTCTCAATTAAAGGCGTATTTAATAAAATAATTCCCGGATCGTCTATCTTAGGCAGATCCAGGTACTGATACAGTTTGTCGTTCAGCCGGGTATAAGTCGTATCAAAATTATATGTCATTTTCTAAAGGTCACATTATTTTTCGTTTTACATCCGCCGGTAATGTCACGCTGAATTATGGCTGAGAGTAGAAAATACCCCTTTTAAGTTTTTGCGGCCTGATCTTTTTATCTTTTTCAAGTAAGGAAAGGTGTTCAGTCACTTCGGTTTCGCTCATTCCGAGTATTTCCGAAATGTCTTTTGCAGTACAGGGTCGTCTCGAAACGGTGCCGAGTATAGCGTTCTCTATGTCTTTTCTGTATTTCGAAACATTTTTACGGTCGCCGACAGCCGATACTATCTGGATATTCTCAAACCCCCAGAGGTCAATAATCGTCTTAAGCCGTTCGAATGAAGCAGGTTTAAGATCTTTTAATACTCCCGGCCTGTCGAGGGTATTAAGCTGAATTTTATCCGGTTTTATCTTTTCTATAATATTCTTCAAGGCCAAAATATTCTCCTGATCGTCATTATAGCCGGGAAGTATGAAAACTTCAAGCAAGATCTGTCCTTTAAATTCATTCCTGAAATCAATAAGTCCCTGAATATATGAATTAAAATCAATTTCAGGCGAAGGCCTGTTTATTCTGTTAAAAGCTTTTTCTGTACCCGCGTCAAGCGAAGGCAGCACAAGGTCGGCTGAAAGTATTTCTTTTCTCGTTTCAGAGTTTTGAAACAGCGTTGCGTTCGTAAGAACGGCTATGGGTATTTCGGAAAAAGTCGTTTTTATCTTTTCAATTACTCTGCCTATACCTGAATTGAGCATGGGTTCGCCTGATCCCGAAAATGTCAGGTGGTCGGGGGCAGGATTGTTTCTCAGAAAATCCGTAAGCTCATCTATTATCTCTTCCGGCGAGACATACTCCGTTCTTTCGGCGGTAAGGCAGGTTGTTTCTCCACTTTCGCAGTAAACGCAGTCCAGAGTGCATGTTTTAGATTTTACAAGGTCGATCCCCAAAGACATCTTAAGTCTTCTTGACGGTACGGGGCCGAAAATATGTTTATACATAAAAACTCCTCCGTGAGCTAAAATGAAACAACAAGATTGAGTCCGGTTCTGTCCTGTTTAATATCCGGATGAACAAGAATTCTGTCTGATCTGTTTGATTTCAGTATTAAAACAGCTGAACAATATCCGATCACAGCTCCCGCAAGTACATCGCTGGCCCAGTGTTCCCCTTCATATATTCTCGATAATCCTGTCAGCGCGGCGGCAGAGTAGGTCAGGTAGGGGAGAAATTTAATATCGCCGTAAAGGTCGTTGAATATTTTTGCTGTCGAGAAAGCGAATGCGGTGTGGCCGGAAGGCAAAGAGAGATTGTCTATTTTAAATGATGGTCCGGAAAACTTGTACGGATCTGTATTTTCTGAAGGCCTGTGCCTGTGGAACAATACTTTGAGAGAGTAGGTGACAGCTCCAGTCACCGCAAAACTTTTTATGGCCAGAACGGAAGTATCTTTTAGTCCGCCATTCCCGGTAAATGCCGAAAAGCCGTACAGTCCGAGAAATCCTGCACCGAGAACATATTTGCTACCGAAAACTTCCGCTCCTGCAGATAAATGATCACTGAAAGTGTTCTGGTAGGACATGAACTTTCTGTTGACAGCGGCATCATTATTGTACAGAATTACGCCCGCGGCGGCCGCTGCTGTAAGCGCGATATAATCTCCCGTCCTGAATTGTGCTTTTACCGGCACGGACAGCAGGAGAATAAAAAGGGCAGGTATCAGCCTGCCCCGTATAGTTCTAATATCTGTCAAGTTGTCCGACTTCCTTTTCTACTTCGTCGAGTATTTCTCCGGTATTTACAAGTTCTTTCATAGTTGTGTGATCAGGATAGAGAGGCCTGTCTATATCGAGGAAATCAACATATTTTCTTATTACATCCTTTGCCCTCTGTGTGCCTTTTCCGAATTTGTACTCTTCTTTTCTGAAATCGAGAGCCTGGGCGGCAGCCATGAATTCTATTCCGAGAATACCGTTGGCGTTGTCGAGTATCTGGAAGTTCTTTATAGCGGTGTTCATTCCCATAGACACAAAGTCCTCCTGATCAGCTGCTGCGGGTATTGACATAATTGAGGCCGGAGTCGAGAGAAGCTTCTGTTCGGTTATCTGCATATCGGCAGTGTACTGGCTGAGCATGAGTCCGGAGAACATTCCTGCGCCTTTGGTCAAAAAGGCCGGAAGCCCGACGCTCAGAGCAGGATTATTGAGTCTGTTCATTCTTCTTTCGGAAAGTATGCTGACCATGGTTATACAGTATCCGGCCATATCCATAGGCACTGCCACAGGAGATCCCTGGAAGTTAGCGCCGGAGATCTGGATACCCTTGTCCGGGAAGAATATCGGATTGTCGCCGACCCCGTTAAGCTCGATCTCGACCTGCGAACGGGCGTATGCGAGAGCGTCGTGGGCGGCTCCGATCACCTGAGGTGTTGATCTCATCGAATAGGCGTCCTGAACCTTACACTTAACTCTTCCTTCCTTCAGATCGCCGCCCGAGACAACCTTGTTGATGGCTTCTGCACTTCTGACTGCGCCTTTGAATCCCCTGACCTCGTGGAGCAGCCTTGTGTAAGGTTTCATATTCGCCTTTAGAGCCTCGAGCGACATTGCGGCGGCTATCTCAGCCTGTTTGAGCCATCTGTCTGCATCGTAGAGAAAGATCGCGCTCATAGCCGTCAGAACATTTGAACCGTTGATGGTGGCGAGGCCGTCCCTTGCTTTCAGTCCGGGAACAGGTATTCCAGCCTTATCCATCGCTTCCTTCGCGCTCATAAGTTTGCCTTTGTAGTACGCCTTTCCCTCGCCCATCATCAGAAGCGCGATCTGCGACATCGGCGCAAGGTCTCCGCACGCTCCGACAGAACCTTTCTGGCAAACATACGGCGTGACTCCCTTATTCAGCAGTTCGACCAGAGTTTGGGTAATCTCCAGTCTTACGCCGGAATTGCCGTGAGCGTGAACATTTATTCTTCCCAGCATAGCTCCCCTGACATATTCAACCGGTGCGGGATCGCCTATACCGGCTGCGTGATTGTAAATGAGATATTTCTGAAAATCCTTCACCTGATCGTCGTTGAGAACAACTTCGGAAAATTCGCCGATTCCTGTGTTGACGCCGTACATTATCTCTTTCGCCCTGACCTTTTTCTCCAGCATTTCACGGCAGATATTTATTCTTTCCACGGCTTTAGGATGAAGTTTTACTTTTTCATTGAACCTCGCGACCCTGACGACTTTTTCGATCGTGAGACCGGAACCTGTTATAACGACCATGATGATCTCCGTTTATATTTTTAATTCTTTTGTTGTCTTCTCAGCTTCTTTTACGAAATCCCCGCTTTCGATCATTCCGGCTGAAGCGATAATATCCGGATATATGTAACTGTCTTCTTTCATGAATTTTACTTTCGACCTGAATTTTTTATGTACGGCTTTTACGGCCTTTGAAGAATTCTCTGTCCCTCTGTAATCCATAGCCTGAGCGGCACACAGAAGCTCGATCGCAAGAACATTTTTCACATTTTCGCATATTTCCAGACACTTTCTGGCAGCGTGTGTTCCCATGCTCACATGGTCTTCCTTGTTGGCGGAAGTCGGCACGGAGTCAACAGAGGCCGGATGCGAAAGCACCTTGTTTTCGCTTACCAGAGCCGCGGCAGTGACCTGGGTCATCATGAAACCGGAGTTAAGCCCGCCTTTCTCCGTAAGGAAAGGCGGAAGGCCGTCATTCGTGGCAGGATCGAGCATATAGGAGATCCTTCTTTCGCTTATATTAGCCAGTTCGCTCAGAGCAATGGAAAGGAAATCCATAGCGAAAGCGACCGGTTCGCCGTGAAAATTACCGCCGGAAACGACATCGTGCCCCTCGTCGAAGACGAGCGGGTTATCGGTGACCGAATTCATCTCTGTCATTACGATCTGCCGCACATGGCGGAAGGTGTCTTTAACGGCACCGTGCACCTGAGGTATGCATCTGAGGCTGTAAGCATCCTGTACCTTACCGCAGTCCGAATGGGATTTGAGTATCTTTGAATCTCCGAGAAGTTTTATGAAGTTCGCGGCAGTCGCAGACTGTCCTTTATGTGGTCTTGCGGAGTGGATCCTTTTGTCGAAAGCCGAAAGCGAACCTTTGAGCGAATCAAGACTCATTGCGCCACTGATATCGGCGGTTTTTAAAAGATTTTCAGCTTTCAGCAAACAGACCGCCGCTAAAGATGTCATGACCTGGGTGCCGTTCAGTATGGCGAGGCCCTCTTTCTGCCTCAGTTCAAGAACAGGGATGCCCGCTTTTTTCATGGCTTCTCCGCCGTCCATGAGCTTTCCTTCGTAATAAGCCTGCCCGAGCCCGGTCATCACCATAGCCAAATGAGAAAGAGGGGCGAGGTCGCCGGAAGCTCCGACCGAGCCTTTTTCCGGTATGAACGGGATAACATTCCTGTTGAGCATTCCGATAAGGGTCTCAGCAACACAAAGTCTTACACCGGAGAACCCGTGAAGAAAACTGTTGAGCTTTAAAAGCATTATCCCTCTTACAACATCCTCCGCAAGAGGCTTTCCTACTCCAACCGCATGCGAAATAATGATCTTTTTCTGAAGTTCGACTGTGTCTTTCTTATCAATGACGACATTACTGAATTTGCCGAATCCTGTATTTATGCCGTATCTTACGATGTTTTTATCAACTATGGATTCAACAATACTGCGACACTTTTTTATTCTGATAACCGAGTCTTTGCAGATCGAAACCGGGTATTTTTCATAAATCACGGATCCAAATGCTTTCAGATCAAGATTTTTACCGTCAAGTTGTACTGTACTCATTTTTTCTCCCGAAAAAACAAACCGCCCGGATAATACGGACGGCCTGAAAATAAATTAATAAGATTTCATTACCTACTCTACAGTAATCTTTATATCGCTTGTATTTCTTACCGTATTTCTGGAAACTGAAGGTATCATCATAGATGTTTCGATCGATCTTTTGTGGAATACCCTGTCTCTTACGGCACCGGAATAAGTCATCTGGAAAGAGTTTTTGAACGATTGGGCGGCCTGGTGAATAACATTGCCGTCCCTGTCCAGGAATCTAACGGTTATCATGAAATTTTCAACATTGTTTTCAAAGATCTCTCTTTCTGTAAGGACATTTGTTGCGCGCGGGTTGAACACTCCGCCCTGTACCGCCGCCTGACCGCCGGATGAGAATTTGTTTATGATATCCGATGTCATAGAAAAAACATTTGGAGCAAGTGTGAGCTCAATATTAAGATTTATATCAAAACTGTCGCCCATATTTCTTGCGGAAAGATTGGTTGCGGTCAGTTCAGGTGTATAATTTTTAGATATGTGTCTTGTTATCATGTATTGTTTTCTGAAAGGGCTTGTTGCTGTTCTGTCGGTTTCAAGAAGATGGTAAGCGAAAAGACCATCACCATAGAAATGAGAGAGTGCCAGATCGAACATTTTTTTTGCGTCCGTATTTGCGGGATTTTGTCGAAATACTTCTTCGAAAGCATCAGCTGCCGTACGGTAATCTTTGATCCTCAAGGCGATCTTTCCTTTGTAAAGATTATCCATTCCTTCCCTTCTGGCAGTTACATCGATCTGTTTTATTCTTGTCACCTCGTCGGCGGAAAGGTTTATTTTCATGTTCGTACATATAGGATGAGTCAGGAAAGATACAATTGTGGGAAGGTCGTTGGCGAAACCCTGTATGACTATGGGCGACATTGCGAATTCTTCATTAAGGTCATAAACGACAACATTGACAGGCAGGCTTCCGTCAGGGTTAACCGTATAATTTCCGGTTACTATAAAATCGAGGTCGAACTTTTCCTTTATATCTCCCGTGAAAGAATTTATGCTCCTGGTGTTGAGAGTTGTACCTTTTCCGGCTGACGACAGGTAATCGTAAATATCGTCATCGGTTATTACATTTATCTGTCTCAGCACACTGAGCCTGTCTGCCATAATGTCTGCGAGAGCATATCCTATCCATACATTCTGGTTATCCGGATTGTTTTGGGTCAAAGAATAGAAACCCACATTTACTCTCGCGAATACTGTTGCGGCAGTTATTATCAGTATCGTAAGGAATGCTTTTTTCATTTTTTATACCTCATTTTTTGTTTTTTTAAAGCTGATTCGTGAAACTGCGGTACTCTATGGCTGTATTATAGTTAATCAGCATCATTATTGCAAGAACTTTATTTTGAACAAACATAACCAAATTTTGTTCATAATGCATTATGTTTAAACTTGATAATTCTGAAATTATGAATATTTTACAGCCATAAGTTAATGGCGGAATAAAATGCTTAAGACTCTGATAATAATGATTTTCTTTTGTACCATGACGGAAAAACTGTCTGCAAACAGCGTCTTCTTCAGGTACAGTCTCGCGGATTCATTGGAGTATACGGAAACCGTTTTGCCTGAAAGTGATTTCATTGAAGACGGTTTTCCCGGACTTACAAAAAGAGGTGTTATCTACAGAGGTGTTAATATCGGGTCGGGATCAGGCACTTCCCTTAATTCAGCTTTCAGTCTTGAACTGGGAGGTAAGATCGGTGATGACCTTGAAATATCAGGCTTTATTTCGGATGACAGACTTTCTCTTGAAGGAGACGGATCCACAGAATTATTATCAGGAATAGAAAAGGTGCACATCAGTTTCCGTCATCCGTTCTTTTTTGCTGTCGTGGGAGATTATAATTATTCAAATCATTCAGGTGTTATGGGTAATCTTGACAGAGACTATTCCGGGGTGCATTTTTCAGTTTTGAAAGATAATTACGAAGCAGAAGTCTTTCTGTCGGCTGAAAATTCAGAATTTATGAGCACGGAGTTTATCGGAATGGAAGGCGTGAACGGTCCATATACAGTTTTAGACAAAAACAGGCGTGTGACGGTTAAATCCGGGTCCGAAACAGTATATTTGAACGGGACGGAGCTGCAAAGAGGAACAGGTTATTTTTTTGATTACTTCTCGTCCGAGCTCTGGATAAGGAATCAGCATTCGATAAAAAAGGGTGACAGGATAGTTATTGATTATATGTCTCCAAAAAATGAATATGAGAGGCTTGTTTACGGAACCGGGGCGACCGGAAAAGTATCGGGTGGCAGATACGGATTCACTTTTCATTATTACTCGGAGTCCGACGATGAATCCGGGCCGCTGGGATTTGATCTTGACGACAGGGACAAAAATGAGATGTATAACTCCGGTAATGTCAGAGAAGTGCTGCTCTCGGGCGCGGAATATGCTCCCGGCAAGGGAGATTACGATTTGATATATCCTGATTCTTTACATTATGTTTTCAGAGGAGTTGGAAAAGGAGACTATAAAGTCCGGTTCAGCAACATTGGAGAACAGGGTGATTACTATATGGCGTATGACAGTCTCGGTCATGCTTACTTTGTTTATGACCAGTTTAACGGGGGGGATTATATGCCGCTTGTTGCAGTAAAAACCCCGGAAAAGTATTCGAGGGTGCATGGGTCGGCTTCTTTCAATAGCGAAAGGGTCAAGATCGAAACAGAGATAGCCGTGTCTGAATATAACAAAAATACATTCGGACCGGCTTCGGGGAATGAAACCGGGTTTGGTGATGTTCAGAAAATCTTACTAAGATCAGGAGAAACCCCTATAGGAAATTTCGAGCTCGGTTTTGAAAGAACGAGTAAAGATTCTTTGCTTGTGCTTCCTTCACGGTTCTACAGGATCGAGGGGCAAGACGAACTAAATACATCACAGTATATAAATAACAACAGTTTTCTGGCTCATGAAGGATTTTTCAGATATTATATCGGGGAAATTTTTTCGGGGCAGTTGAAATTGAGAGACAGAAGTTATGGCAATGATATCAGTGAAAGGGGAGGAACTGTTTTTACTGAAAACAGGCACAGATATCTGAAACTGAAAAGCAGAACATCGTTCTTTGAACTGGAAAAAGATACCGTGACCACATTCAGAAGGTCTTTTTATCTTAGAGCTGATTATGAAACCGCAAAAGAAAGGATGCGTTTCTCGCCATATTTCAGACATTCAAAAATATATACTCAAAATACAGTTTTACAGGATAATGAAACGACAGACACGGGCGGGACAGAAATCGGCATCAATCTTTTTGAGAATACAGATATCGTAAATACAACTGAGTATTCATTTGAAAAAAGATCCGGCAGAACAGATATTTATGCAGAAGATAAACTTAACAGGCTGAGCAATACCGTATTGGTGAACAGCAGAGTGGGAACATTACTGACCTCGGAGCTGCGGTGGACAACAGTAAGCATAACTGATCCTGAAAAAAAGATTCAGGTTGACAGATATGATCTGGTGAATATAAGGGGCAATTACAACAAAATGGGCAGGTATAGAGTTTATGCTGATTACGGAACAGAAAGAAGCCTCTACACTCCGCGTATAAGGACATACTATCAGGTTCCTGAGGGAACGGGAAACTACAGGCTCATAGATGGAGAGTATGTGCGGGATGAGTACGGTAACTATGATTATACGGTTTCTTTTTCGGATGTTTCCAGAAGCCTGACAGGAGTTGAACTGAACATAAGGTCCTTTTTTAATTTCCGTGAAACTGATGAAACCGAAAATATACTTTTTTGGCTGAGCAGGTTCGATCTCGGCCAGGACTTAACTGTTACTGAAAGATCCAGATCAAAAAAGACATCGGACCTGGCACTTCTTAACCTGAGCAAATTCCAGAATGATTCTACTGTAACAGGAAGCATAGAGTCATATACTACTGTTCATTTTATGCGGAGAAACAGGAACAGTTTTGAATATAATCTGACATACAGAAAGAACAGGTCTCAGGAATACTTGAACTTTAGCGAGAACGGTCTTTACACAGGGCACAGACTTACATTCAGAAACACTGCCGGTAATTTTTCAAACACTTTGACCGGCAGAAAATCAGTGTCGAAAAGGTATGCTTCCCCCGGTCCTGTTCTTATTGAGGATATAGAATCAGATCATATTCAGTACATTTTCAGACATAATTATTCAGCAGGATCAAATTATTCTCTGAATACTGAATTCGGGATGGACAGGGAAAAAGTGAAAGGGATATCTTCCAGAAGTATAAAAATAGCTCCATCCTTTACATCCAATATCAAAAACAGAAGCGTAATAAGGGCGGAATGTAAATTAATAAGAGTATTTTCAGAAGATAAGATTACGGTTCGAATGAGCTATGGAGCAGGCAAAGGAACAAGTCTGGGATGGAACGGATCTGCAGTGTATGAGTTCAGCGAAAGCATATCCGGAACTCTGCTATACTCAGGCAGAAAATTTTCATACGACAGCAAACCTTTTCATACCTTGAGCATAGAATTCAAGATGGATATATAGTCCTGAAAAAGTGTAATTTATATTAAAACTTGTAACCTATATCCCTCAGGAATTTTTTTCTCCATTCCTTATCGTCGTCAGATTCGATACCTTTAGGCCCGAAACCGTCTATTACTCCAAGTATGCCGCCACCCTGTGATGATCGCGCGACTATGACCTCCACCGGATTAGCCGTAGCACAGAACAACCGGCAAATCTCCGGCACATCTTTGAGCCTGCCCGTTACATTGATCGGAAAAGCATTTTTTATCAGAACAACGAAAGAATGACCGGCTGAAAGCGCCATCGCATTATTGCAGGCTGCATCAGTGAGAACAGGATCGTTTCCGTTATATCTTACAAGGCATTTTCCCGAAGCTTCACAAAAAGCCACACCGTATTGAATGCCGGGAACAGTATTTATAAGAGCCTCACAAATGTCTTCAACGGTTTTAATAAAATGTGACTGACCCAGAATAATATTTGAATCTGCCGGTATTTCCATTTTTACAAGTTCCGTTTTCATGTGATTTCCTTCTGTTTTTTTACTTACCAGTTAGATCCGAGACCCAGAATAATATTTTCTGCAAGTCTGTCCATAAGGGTCTCAAAAGCACGGTCTCTAATCTGATCCCCTCCGGAAGAATCATAATGTTCCGTCTCTGAAACTGTAAGACTGCGGACAACGAACTCATCGGTATTGTTATTAAAAAAGCTTACTTCGACAGTAATATTAATAGCCATCTGGTCGGTTCTTTCGTCTCTTGTCTGCGAAACGAATCTTTCGTTGTAAGATCTGATCCTGCCGGAAATTCTGCTGTCAGCTCCTGAAGAGTTTTCTATCCTGAAATAATTATACCTTTCGATATGATGGATCATCAGATCGTTCAAAAGATCGGGAAGGTTAAGATCGTATCTGCCTGAGCTATCTTCAAAAAGTACTAATTGAGCATTTCTGATACCAGGAGGAATACTTCTTCCCGTGAAAGAATAATGAGTGCATGAAACAATTATCAGTGAAAATATTATTAAAAGCATCAGTTTTGTCATAATTCAATGCCGTATTTTTCAATTTTTCTGTAAAGTGTTCTTTCGCTTATTTTTAGTTCTGATGCGGCTTTTCTGCGGTTCCCGCCATGTTTTTTCAGTGTAAAAACTATTTCATCCTTGTCTGTAACAGGCTCACCTGAAACTATCTCAGGCTCTGAAGGTTCTTCCACTGTTCTTTCAGGGCGATCAAAATAACCGGGAGATATATTTCGGGAATATGTGTTGAATATGAATTTCTTTATCAGATTAATTTCATTTTTGATCTCCAAAAGCGTCCTGAAAACAACTTCGCTGTTTTTCTCTGAATCCTCATTGTCTTTTACCAACACAGGGAGGTAAGACCCGGAAACATCGGATTTAAGATATTTTCTTACAGATGCGCCTGTCACTGTTTTTCCTGTTTCCATGACAGTAAGCATGTCGATAAAATTTTTCAGCTCTCTGATATTTCCTTTCCAGTGATGGTTCACTATTTCAGAAATTGCATCTTTTTCAAATGTCAGCACATCTCTTTTATATTTTGCCGCCGAATCAAATGCGAATTTAAGAACAAAAACCGGTATGTCGGCAAGTCTTTCCCTGAGAGACGGAAGATTTATTGTAACGGCCTTCAGTCTGTAATACAGATCTTCTCGGAACTGGCCCTTTTCAACCATTTTTACAAGGTCCTTATTCGTAGCGGCAACTATTCTGACATTAACTTTAATATTCTTAACGCCGCCCACTTTCATAAATGTTCCGTTCTCGAGAACACGGAGCAGTTTTACCTGAGCCTGCAAAGGAAGCTCACCGATCTCGTCGAGAAATATCGTCCCGCCATCAGCGTTTTCAAAATAACCTTTTGATCTGTCGGTGGCACTTGTAAATGAGCCTTTTTCATGCCCGAAAAGTTCATTTTCTATCAGTCCTTCAGGAATTGCACCGCAGTTGATGGGAACGAATATTCTGTTTTTCCTGTCGCTTAATCTGTGGATAAGTTCGGCAAAAACTTCCTTCCCCGTGCCGCTCTCGCCTGACACAAGCACGGAGAGCCCGGTCGGTGCGATCGTTTTGACTATAGTCACCACTTCCGAAATCTTTTCAGAGTATCCTATAACGCCGTAATCTTTATAATTAGGACCGAAATTCATATCTATCTGCTTTAATGACATATTGCTGAATAATTCCTCATGATTAGTTCATAATGTCCGGCAGTAAATATAATCCAATCGGGACCTTTCTTCAAGTGATAAATTCCGGAAGTACAGTGAAAATATTGTTTTTTATTGTTGATTTTGACAAAATTATGAATTAAACTACTGACAGAATATCCGGAGGCATAAAATAAACTCCGGTTATGGAGGGAGTGGATGATAATAAAATGCAAAAGCAGGAGAATCGAATGAAGATTTATGCCGGAAATCTTTCCTACAAAACAACTGATCAGGATCTGAGAGAAACTTTTGAAAGATTTGGTAAAGTTGATTCGGCGGAAGTGGTAAAAGATAAGATAGACGGAAGGTCAAAAGGATTTGGATTCATCGAGATGCCTTTGGAAGAAGAGGCTATTGTTGCTGTCAGAGAAATGAACGGAACGGAGTTGAACGGAAGAGCTTTAAGGGTCAATGAGTCAAAACCGAGACCTGCTGACAGACCGGGATTCAGAACAGGTCGCGGAGAATTCGGAGGACACGGTTCCGGTCAGTCCGGAAATCGCGGAGGTTACGGCGGCGGGAATCGCGGCAGCAGAGGGGGAGACAGGTAAAATTGTCATTTTGTTTTACAGGTTTTTGTATAATTGTGTTGCATTTTTTCCAATACTATCTTACATTTGCCTCCCGGAAAAGACAGTTTTAGATTAGCTTAAAACCGGAACGGGAATGCGTCAGAATACACGGATAAGAATCATAACGAATAAAAAAGAAGACAGACGGTCTTCTTTTTTTTTATCCGAAAAAAACAGGATTGAATATAAAAACAGGAGGCGTAATGCCTAAATTTAAAGGAAGATCCATTGTCTCTCTAAAGGACATGGAAAAAAAAGAGATACTCCACCTGATGAAAAAAGCAGGTGAGATAAAAAGCGGTAAACTTAAGGATGTGCTCAAGGGAAAGGTGATCGCGTCACTTTTCTTTGAACCTTCCACCCGTACAAGACTTTCTTTCGAATCGGCTGTTCTGGGTCAGGGGGGGAGTGTATTCGGCTTTGCAGATCCGGGAGCATCTTCCGCTAAGAAAGGAGAATCGCTGTCCGATACGATAAAAAATGTTATGGGATACTGCGACGCGATAGTAATGAGGCATTTTATTGAGGGTGCCGCAAGAAGGGCAGCCGAAATATCGACAGTTCCGGTTGTAAACGGCGGGGATGGCGCGAATCAACATCCGACACAGACATTTCTTGATCTTTTTACCATGTTCGAGAAAAAAGGCAGCCTTGACGGTAAGGTGATAGGCATGATGGGAGACCTGAAATACGGAAGAACCATACACTCTCTCGCCATGGCACTTACTCATTTCGATGTAAAACTTCACTTTATTTCTCCAAAACAGCTCAGCGTTCCCGAGCACTATATTGAGTATTTGAAGGAGAAGAAGATCGATTTTCAGGAATCATCAGTTGAAACATGCGGTAAAGAACTTGACTTTCTCTACTGCACAAGACTGCAGAAAGAAAGGTTTTTTGATCCTATGGAATACGAAAAAGTGGCGGGCAGCTACAGAATAGATAAGGAAGCTTTAGAATATCTGAAAGCGGATACCTACATCATGCATCCGCTGCCCAGAGTTGACGAGATAACAGTTGAAGTTGATGACGATCCGAGAGCGCTGTATTTTGAACAGGCCCACAACGGCGTACCTACAAGGGCAGCCCTGCTCGGCCTTGTGACTGGAAGAATATAAAGAAAAAACGGAGATAATAAAATGCCTGACAGCAGACAATATAAAGTATTTAAAATCGAGCAGGGGACGGTCATTGATCATATTCCTTCCCCGAGAGGCCTTGCAGTATTCAGACTGCTTTCAAAGAACAAGAATTCTCTGATCTCCATCGGACTTAATTTTGACTCAAAAACCCTGGGTAAAAAAGATCTTCTCAAGTTCGAGGGGAAGGCTCTGAGCAAAAAAGAAACCGACAAAATATCGCTCATAGCGCCGGAAGCCACAATAAACATAATTAAGGGTTCAAAAGTTATTGAGAAAAGACAGATGGATATTCCCGAAGAAATACACGGGATCATAAAGTGTTTAAACCCCAACTGTATAACGAATATTGAAAAACTCGAGACGAAGTTCAGGGTCATAGAGAAAAAACCTGTAAAAGTTGCATGTCACTATTGCGAAAGGAACGCGGTAGTAGTCCCTGATATGGTGGACAAGGGAGAATAACAAAAAATGCCCGGCATGACCGGGCTTTTTTTATTAGTACCTGTAATGATCTGATTTATACGGGCCTTCGACCGGAACTCCGATGTAATCTGCCTGATCTTCCGTCATCTTTGTAAGCTTTACGCCGATCTTTTCAAGATGCAGACTTGCGACTTCCTCGTCAGCTTTCTTCGAAAGCATGTAAACGCCGGGTTTATATTTTTTCCTGTTCTGCCACAGGTCCATTTGGGCAAGAACCTGGTTGGTGAACGAGTTGCTCATCACGAATGAAGGATGTCCCGTAGCGCATCCGAGGTTTACCAGCCTGCCTTCGGCGAGAAGGAAGATCTCATGGCCGTCTTTGAAGGTATATTTATCCACCTGCGGCTTAATGTTCGTTTTCTTTTTCAGAGCCCTGCATTTTTCGAGCTTATCCACCTCGATCTCATTGTCGAAATGGCCGATGTTGCATACAATGGCCTGGTCTTTCATTTTACGCATGTGTTCGACCCTGATAACATCTTTGTTGCCGGTTGTAGTCACATAGATATCACCCCTTCCGAGAGTGTCTTCAACGGTCGTTACCTCATAACCCTCCATTGATGCCTGAAGTGCGCAGATAGGATCTATCTCGGTCACGATCACTCTTGCGCCGTAGTTCCGCAATGACCGCGCAGAGCCTTTACCCACATCGCCGTATCCGCATACTACGGCCACTTTTCCGGCCAGCATTACATCGGTGGCTCTCTTTATGCCGTCAGGCAGAGATTCTCTGCATCCGTAAAGATTGTCGAATTTTGATTTAGTAACAGAATCGTTAACATTTATGGCCGGTATGAGAAGCTCGCCTTTCTCGAACATTTTGTAAAGCCTGTGGACTCCTGTCGTTGTTTCTTCGGAAACACCCTTCAGATCTTTCGCACACCTGTGCCATTTCTTACTATCTTCGGCCAGAATTAGCTTGAGCGACTTAAGAAGAGCTTTACCGTCCGAGCTTGATTCTTTAACCTTAAGTATTCGGGGATCATCTTCGGCCGCGAAACCTTTGTGGATCATCAGTGTGGCATCCCCGCCGTCGTCAACGATAAGCTGCGGCCCCTTGCCTCCCGGAAATGAAAGCGACTGGGCAGTGCACCACCAGAATTCGTCTAAGGTCTCGCCTTTCCATGCGAAAACAGGTATGCCGGCTTTGGCTATTGCAGCGGCCGCGTGATCCTGGGTGGAAAAAATGTTGCAACTTGCCCAACGGACATCCGCACCGAGATCAACAAGTGTCTCTATCAGGACGGCGGTCTGAATGGTCATGTGCAGCGATCCTGTTATCCTCACGCCTTTCAGCGGCTTTTGAGGAGCGTATTTATTCCTGACGGAAATAAGTCCGGGCATTTCCTTTTCGGCTATTTCGATCTCTTTTCTTCCAAAATCAGCAAGTTTTATATCTCTGACTTTGAAGGCGGTTTTTTCGTCAATATACTTCTTCATTATTTCTCCAAATTATCTTTTTCCTCTTGCAAGAACCACCTCTCTCAGCGGAATATGGAAAGGTGTTTTTGTAGTTATGAAAGCGAAATAAATTTTCTTTTCCTCAAAGACCTTTCTGAATCTGTCTATGTGGAAATTATAAATATCTCTGTATTCCTTTTTTAAAAGTCCCGTTCTGACAACAAGGCTGTCATCTGTTTCAGAATCTATAAGGTTTAGATGTTCACCCAGTTCGAGGTTGAATTCATCGTCATCAGCGATCATGAAAATTATAATGTCCTGCTGCCTTTTATTGAGTGTCAGGATACGGGGGATTAGTTCATCAGGATTTTCAAGAAAGTCGGATACTATCATCAGAATACCTGATTTTTTGAGTTTAAGGCTGATATCGTCGAACGAACGGTAAGTTTCGCTCGTGTTGTAAACACTTTCGCTGTCAATGTTTATAAGTATGTTTTTCAGATGTTGCCTGGAAGACCTCTGAGGTATGTATTCCTTAAGACCGTCTGCGTAGTTCCCGAAGCCCACGGCATCTTTCTGATCAATAAGAAGGGTTGCGACGGCCGCGCAAAGCTGCTTACCGTAATCAAGTTTTGAATAGTTCGATTTGACCGATCTGAAATTCATTGAGGCCGATCTGTCGAGAAAAATATTGGCATAAATATTCGTTTCATCCTCGAATTGCTTGATAAAATACTTTTCCGTTCTGCCGTAGATTTTCCAGTCTATGAACCTGGTAGAATCACCGTCGTTATACTGCTTGTGCTCGGAGAACTCGGCGGAAAAACCTTTCATCGGGCTTGAATGGATACCGAGCATATAACCTTTCAGGATCATTCTGGTCGTCAGGCTCAGATTGGAAAATGTCGAGATAAATTCCGGGTCAAGATATTTTTTGTAGTCTTCTTTCATTGTGAGTTAAATTTACGAAATAACGCTAAAAATTCCAAATTCTGTTTTTAAATATTTACATGGCAATTAATACAGGATATGACTATATTTCCTGTCTATTTTTCAGGAGGCACTTATGAAAAAACTTGTAATATTCTATTCTCTTGACGGAAATACGAGACTGATAGCCGAAACAATATCAGAAACGGCAGGTGCGGATATTCTCGAACTTAAACCGGTAAAAGAGATCACCAGGAATAATTTTCTAAAGTATTTCGCCGGCGGTAAAGACGCTATTCTGAAGGCCGAACCCGAGCTTTTGCCTTTAGAGCTGAATTCCTCAGATTATGATTTAATTTTCATCGGCACTCCTGTATGGGCATGGACTTACGCTCCTGCTCTCAGGACTTTTTTCAAAAACAACGACATTAAAGATAAGAGGGTTGCACTGTTTTATTGCCACGGAGGCGGGGAAAGAAATTTTATTGAAAAATTCGAAGAGGCTGTAAAGGATTCGAAAATTCTTGGAAAGATCGGTTTTAAAGACCCGGTCAGGAACGAAAAGGAAAAAGATGTTGCCCGGGCAAGAGAATGGGCTGTTGAAATTTTAAAAGCGGTTGATTTTTAAGAAAGGGAAGAAAATGTGCGGAGTAGTAGGTATATTCAATTCTGATGACGCGGCATTCGATGCAATGCTGGGGCTTTTCGCCATACAGAACAGGGGACAGGAGAGCTGTGGACTTGCGGTGAGTAATGGGAAGCAGATAAAACAGATAAGAGGGATCGGACTGGTCAAGGATAACCTTACCGAATCTGTTTTACAAGATTTTCCGGGCAGAATAGCAGTTGGTCATGTCCGGTATCCGACGAGGGGAACGAGCGATGTGAATAATTCGCAGCCTCATGTGATAGAGACTCTCGAAGGTACGATCTAC
>SLFX01000060.1 GCA_007124045.1 Candidatus Delongbacteria bacterium
ATAAATGATAAAAAACATTCTGACAGCCATACTTTTATTTGCGGCAGTTTCCCACGGTTCCTTCGAGGCGGTGAACATAAATCCCAATTCAGTGCGCATAGGCAATATCTCAGGATTCAAGAAAGGCGACGGACTTATTCCGTTCAAAAACTACAGCGGCTCTGCAATTTCAGCCGCATATCTTATACCGTTCGGAATAACAGAGCTTTCGATGCAGGAAATGGTGTATTCCGGAAAGTTGTACGGTAGGCGTTTCGGTATTATTGCCAGAAGCTTCGGCAACGATGATTACAGAGAGAATACGCTAGCTCTTACTGCTGAGATTTATAAGAATGAAGATCTGACAGTATTCCCTTCGGTCAGCTATTTCAGCCTGAAGGACGAGCTTGGAAACAAGTCGTCATTCTCAACAGACCTGAATGCGTCTTATTTATTGACGGAAAATTTTTATACCATTATTTCAATACAGAATTTTTATGCTTATGAAACCGAAAATATCGATATTCCAATGACAATGATTCTAAACTTCAAATACAGAACAGGCGGTTATTTCAATATTTATACCGGGCTGGAAAAAGACAGCAGAAATCCTGCAATAATGAAAACAGGTTTGGAATACTCACCCTTTGATTTTTTCAGTATATCTGCGGGCTATAATTTCGATCCCCAGTTGCTGTGTACGGGTTTTTCGATCGAGTATAAGGGTTTAGTCTTCAGCTACGGAATGTCTTATCATTCCGATCTGGCTTATTCCCATTCTTTCGGAATGGTTTATGAATTTTAAGGCCGGATTTCTTATTTTTCTTATCATTTTTATTTCTCTGCCTGCGATAGATTCCGGTACTGTGGAAGAGGACGAAACGATCTCACTGACAGAATATTACACTTTATATCCTTTAAATATTAACAGAGCTACCTTTTCGGATATTTATAATCTGCCGTATATAGACGATATTACTGCGGAGGCCATATTATTACGGATCAGGGAAAAGGGAGAGCTGGCAAGTCTTGAAGAGCTTGTAGAGGAAAACATTATTACGCCCCTGACAGCCGATGCTCTTGCTGATTGTGTGGTTTTTAGTTATGGAAAAGCAGGTGTTGAGAAAGGTGAATATTCAGTCAGATTCAAAAGACGGCTCGAAAGATCCAGAGGTTATGATGAAAAAAAATATCTGGGCAACCCGAGTCAGTTCACCCACAGGTTAAGGTTTTCTTCACGAAATCTGGCATTCAATGCTCTTGCCGAAAAAGAGCCGGGTGAAGCAAATTATTCTGATAATCTGAAAGGGAACATAATTTATTCAAATGACCGGTACAGGATATTGTTCGGGAATTTCAATGTTATATCTTATACAGGAATGCTCCAGGATGAAAGATTCTCTTTTGATCAGTATGCTTTTTCTACTGGCGTAAACTACCACGATTTTGCCAGACCTTCAATTTCAACTGTCGATTATTTCGGATATAACGGTGCTTCCGTACTGTATCATTCTGATGGATACAGGTTGTCTGTTTTCGGCGGCAGGAAATACATTTCGGCATCCCTGAATGATCTGGGCGAGATAAGATCTGTCAATCTGTACGCATACACGAGGACAGTCAACGAGATTGAAAGGTATCATAATTCCCTTCACGATATTTATGGGGCCGGATTTGAGTTTAGGCATAATATTTTCAGATTTGCTGCAAGCGTCAGCAGCGAGAATTTCGACAGAGATGTTGATCCGGCCTCAAGATTTTCGCACGGAATGCTAGGAGAACTGTCTTTCACGCTGCACAGAGCGGGCTGGATACTTAGGGCTGATACAGCTTCGGACATGTCGGATTTTAATCTTAAAATGCATGTCCTGAACAGACAGCGTTTTCTGAGAACGGAGTTTTTTTATGGTCTTATCCGTGCAGACAGAATGTCTTTAACATCCCGGAAAATGATGTACGGGGGAGGAGATAATGAGCAGGCATTGGGAATGAAATTCATGTTGCGGCCATTCTCAAATATTTCATTGCTGTCCGAAAATATTTTATATACATCTTACTACAATTCAAAAGGTTTTCCCGGAGCACAGTTTTCGATAAAAGCGGTGCTGAAAAGCAAAAATACAGTTGTTGAACCGTCTTTCAGATATAAACACAGGGAGATCACGGACAGAAATTTCGCATTCACTGAAAACAGGGAATATTTGTCCAGGATCAGAATAATCCGCAGGATAAGAGATATTTCTTTGTCTGCCGATATGAGATACACCGACAAATCGGACGGAGGATACGGATATCTTTTGGGAACGGCCTTCAACTACCGGAGCGGATTTTACAGATTCAGGGCAGGAGGAGATATCTACTATTCAAAGAAAGGTGCTATGCTGTATGCGAGCTATGCTGATACGGGGAGATATCCGGGACTTTACTCTTTTTCGGGAACGGGCAGAAAAACCTATATTATGGCAGGATCGGGAAGTAAAAGATATGAGGTCATGGCCGGAATATCGAGGCATAAAAAAGAAGACGGCGACACTTTTGGCTCGGGTAATGATATGATCTATTCAGACACGGTCCATACGGCAGAATTGAACCTCAGAGTATTTTTTTAATAAATTTTCATAATCACGGTTGATTTCACGGGAAATAATTATTAAATTCACAAGTCAGGAATAACCAAACAAGGAGGTTTTCATGTTCGTAAGATTTATCGCAGTGTTGATCGCCGGAATGTTGATTTTTACTTCTCAGGTTTTCTCGCTCACAAATTCCGATGTCGAAAAATTCATCGAGACCACTTCACAGCTGGCCGAGTATTTTGATGATATCGAAGAAGACGGGGAAGAGGACGAAAGGGATTATGGAGCAAAAGATTTTGACATTAACACGATTATGCAGGAGTTCATAGACGGCGTGACTGGTCATGCGGAAATGCAGAAGATCATCAGATCAGGCGGTTTCAGCTCCATTCAGGAGTGGGCGGAAACTGCTACAAAAGTATTTATGGCACTTGCAACAATAGAACTTAAGTCTAATCTCACAGAATTTGAAGAGGGTATGGAAGCACTGAAAAAGGAATATGAATCCATGGGAATGACCAAAGAGCAGATCGAGATGTACGAGATGCAGGTCAGAAGTTCCATGATGCAGTTCCAGCAGGCTTCAGAATCTGATATTGAAACAGTTACTCCGTATCTTGACAGGATCAAAAAAGTTCTCGACTGGGAATAAAGCATAAAGATCTGTATTTAAATCTGCAAATATTACTTGTCAAGCCCGCAAAAGTTTGCTATATTATTGTGTCTCGGGGGAGAAAGGGGAGTGAGTGGCAAAAAAGAATATCTCCATACTCGGTTCGACAGGTTCTATAGGTGTTAATGCGCTTAAGGTCTGCAGCAATCTGAGAAATGACTTCAAAGTCAGATATATTTCGGGATATAATAATTACAGGCTCCTCGCTGCACAGGCTAAGTTATACAAACCTGATTTTGTGGTTACTTCAGATACGAATTACATGAATGTTAAGAAGCGGCTTAAAGGTTTTAAATCCGTGATTCTCTGCGGGGATGAGGGGCTTAAACGGGCAGCTCAGGATGATAAAGTCAGTGTTGTCGTAAATGCGATTGTCGGATCTTTCGGACTTAAGCCCACTGTTTATGCCGCAGAGAAAGGTAAAAATATCTGTCTCGCGAACAAAGA
Organism: Candidatus Delongbacteria bacterium; assembly: GCA_007124045.1. Taxonomy (GTDB): domain Bacteria; phylum UBA4055; class UBA4055; order UBA4055; family UBA4055; genus SLFX01. Next base: position 3,676 of record SLFX01000060.1, read on the forward strand.
ATCTCTGGTAATGGCCGGTTCGGTCATAAAAAAGATAATGAAAAGAACCGGTTCCTCTATCGTGCCGATAGATTCTGAACATTCGGCAATGCTTCAGGCTCTGAACGGGGAAGACAGATCTACTCTGGAAAAAATAATTCTCACCGCTTCCGGAGGTCCTTTCAGAAACCGCAAAGGTTCTCTCAGAAATGTTACCGTTCAGGAAGCTCTCGACCACCCCAACTGGTCTATGGGTAATAAGATCACGATAGATTCCGCTACGCTTATGAACAAGGGATTTGAGCTTATTGAGGCCGTTCACCTCTTCGACATTCCGCCTTCAAAGATCGAGATAGTGATCCACCCTGAATCAATAATACATTCAATGATGCAGTTCATTGACGGTTCAGTAATAGCCCAGATGGGACTGCCGGACATGAAGATACCTATCCAGTACGCTTTGACCCATCCGGGGAGGACGCACCTCGACCAGCCGAGACTGGATCTTGCAAAGATATCAAAAATGACATTTTATAAGCCGGACAGGAAAAAATTTCCTGCACTCGGACTTGCCGAAGCGGCGGCGAAAGAGGGCGGAACGCTGCCTGTCGTACTAAATACGGTCAATGAGATTATGGTATATAAATTCCTTGACGGAAAGGTAAAATTTACCGATATTATAAAGTCTGTTGAAAAAGAAATGCGGGATCACAGGAATAAAAAAGAGCCTTCAATAGAGGATATTTTCGAGCTGAGTGGTGAATTGTGGAAAAAGTTAAATTAAAATGTGGAGCCTGAAGATGAAAAAACTGTTACTGTTACTCGTAATTGTAAGCGCATGCCTTGTTTGGTCGCAGGAAGGGGATGAGAGGGAAGATGACAGTTGGCGGTATGACGATGCAGTTACAAGTCCCGGAGTTGAAACAATAGTTACATCCGATCCAATAACCATAACAGCGCTTGTTCAGCCCGAACAGGAGGGTCAGATCACTATACCTGATATGAATTTTGTCGCAGGAGCTGAGTCAGAATTCAGCAGGAATCAAAAGGCAATAAACATACCTCTTGCTTACAGATGGAGAAATTTCGGTTTCAGTGCGAGAGTCCCTTATATAATCGAGAAAAAGGTTTCAGTATTTGATTATGATACTTTCGAGTTGAAGGATGTTACAACAAGCGGACTGGGCGATATTTTTGCAAGTGTTTCCTACGGTGACCTCTATGAACCTTACGGTTTGTACTATGATATAAATGTCGGAGCAAAACTTCCTACAGGTGACGATGAGGCAGACATACCTTTAGGCACAGGCTCAACGGATATTAATGCAGCTCTTTCGGTCTATAAATTCGATGATGCCGTAACTTTCAAGGGTAGACTTATCTACATCTACAACGGTGAGATCGAAACTGTTTCTGAAAATGACACCGGGGCTTACTTGAACAAAACAACATGGACAAGCAAAAGGGGCGGACAAATCATAACAGGTCTCGGTTTCGATTACAGATGGAAGTATAATCTGACATTCTCATCTGATTTGACTTTCGGTTGGGCTTTTGACGGAGAAACTGAGATAAAGTCAGAAGATATTTATTCAGATTCTGATTTAAACACAACAACTAAAAACAAATGGGACATTACAGGCTACTCATTCTCAGATATGAGACAGTCCGTAAGTTACCGCATGAGCCTGTTCGATTTCACGCTCGGAATGAGAGTACCTGTATATACTTACTCGAATGACGATATGGTTGTTGGTAACATACCAAGGAATTTTAGCGTATTTTTCCGTACAAACTACAGGATATTCTAAAACGGCAAAGACTGAAAAATGAAAG
>SLFX01000065.1 GCA_007124045.1 Candidatus Delongbacteria bacterium
TGAACGCATTTGATATCACAATAGCGGTCTCTTACATTCTGGTCATGTTCCTGATAGGTTATATCAGCTCGAAAAAAAGTAGCGACAGAAAGCAGATGTATCTTGCAGGGAACATGTTCACCTGGTTCCCGATAGGTATTTCGGTTATGATCTCTGCGTTCAGCGCTGTAAATTTTGTTGCTTTTCCGTCTGAAGTTATAGAATTCGGCCCGGCAGTTATGATATCGCTTCCGGTTTTTATTCTCGTTCTGTATCCTGTCATAAGATGGTTCATTCCTTTTTTCAGAAGAAGCGGTCATATTTCCGCATACGGTTTTCTGGAGGAAAAGTACGGTTTGAGAACAAAATATCTGGCGACGGCACTGTTCGTTATATGGAGACTGATGTGGATATCAATTACTTTATACGCTTCGGCCAGACTAATAACTGTTTTCACCGGCTGGCCGCTCTATTTAATAATCATTATAACGGGGATAACGGCTGTGTTCTATTCCTCTATCGGCGGTTTCAGAGCAGTGGTCATAACAGATACGATCCAGTTCTTCATTCTTTTCGGAACAATATCTTTAACTTTGTTCTTTGCATCACAGGAAGGGAGCTTTAGTTCTGCTGCAGTTACAGAATGGTTCAGAAATAATCCTTTTCCCGAAGATTTCTTTTATTTAGATCCTAAAGTAAGAATATCATTCTGGAGCGGTCTGACAGGTACATTTATAGCCTTTCTCGCAAGGTACGGAGCTGATCAGATTACAGTTCAGAGATATATTGCATCAAGATCGGACAAAGAAGCAGTAAAGGCTATCGTGCTGAATTCTGCGGCGGCCGTTCTGATACTGACGATGCTTATGTTGTGGGGGATAGCTGTATCAATATCGCATTCAGGTTCTTCAATGCCTCCGATCAGGCAAATGGCAGTTTTTATCGGTTCTTTACCTGCCGGAATCACGGGACTTTTTACCGCCGCTCTTCTGGCCGCATCAATGAGCTCGATCGATTCCGGTCTCAACGCAATGTCGGCAGCGCTTTCCGGAGAAATAAAGATATTCAGCACAGTGAACAAAGAAAAGACCGGCACGGCCATTCTCGGCATGCTCTCCCTCGGCGGAGCACTGGCTCTTATGCCTGTGATAGCGGCGGAAGGCAGTATTTTCGTTGTCGCTAACAAGATCATCCACGGTTTCGGAGCTCCGATACTTTCACTTGTCATCATAGGAATATTTTCAAAAAAGATAACTGCAGCCGGAGCTTTCTGGGGTACTATCACAGGCGCGGTGTGTTCTTTAGCTTCGGTGATCATCTTCGACGACCTGGCCGTTCATGCCTATGTCGTTATAAACCTTGCCGTTTCGCTGGGATTATCATTTTTAATCTCGGTTAAATCATCCTGACCATTATCATAACACAGTATATAACTTTTAGAGTATACTTCAATAGAAGTATCAGCAGATATTTTAAACTGATGCCCGGCTTTTAAATAAATTGATGGAGGAACGACATGAACTTTTTAAGATTTACAGTACCGGTATCTGGTTTAACTGTCGTAAAGAAACCGCCAAAGAATGAGGCTCATATTATGAAAAGGTTTTTAATTGGAATTGTTGCTCTATTTATATTTACATTTTTGATTTCCTGTTCAGAAAGCCAGGATTTCGGCAATCCTGCTGAAAATAGTGTTTCTATTACCAAATAAAGTGAAATTCTCCAGGATCCTGACAACTTTCACCAAAAAACCGTAGTTTTGAGAGGTGTTGTTTCTTCGCAATGTGCCAACCTGTGTAATTTTATCTACAGTGAAAACGCACAATCTGTAACTATATTCTTGGGAGATTTTGAACATCCGCGTATTCCTACAGGTACTCCTGTTCGTGTTACAGCCAGAGTTCATAGTGGAGAGAACCGAGTGGTTCTTACTGCAGATGGACTTAATCTTCTTGAAAAAGGAGGCAAAAGATGAAAATTGCAGCCTTGGCTTTCAGCAATATTCGTCGTACTCCGATTCGATCAATTCTTACATGTATAAGTGTATTAATCGCAACTGCAACAGTATGTATTGTCTTATCTGTTGACAGAGGCTACACAAATGCGGTGCAGTCTGATTTGGTAGAAAAAACGGGAGTTCACCTTTACATAACCAAAGAGGGGTGTCCAATTGAAGCAGCAGCCGTAATTGCTCAGGGAGGATTAAGCCCGCTTTATGTTGAAGAGAACAAAGTTGAACTTGCCAAGAAAATTGATGGCGTTTCAGCGGTTCTGCCTTTTCAGCTGTTTACTGCAACAGCATTTGATGGTTCAAGAACAGATATATTTATGGGAGTTACTCAAGAAATATTAAATATCCGACCCGACTGGGTTTTGAAAGAGGGAACCTGGTTTACAGATGAGAGTTCAGTGATTCTTGGTGCTGAAATGGCTCAAATTGAAAATCTTTCTATTGGAGAAAAACTCTACTCAGAGCAGTTTGACAGGGAGTTTACAGTTTCAGCAATACTGCAACGAAACTACTCTCAAGATGACGGAATTATGTTTATCCCTCTATCAACTGCTCAAGAAATGATTAGAAGAGAAGGAAGAGTATCGGCTATTGCAATAAAGCTGGATGATATTAGCAGAATACCTGAAATAAGCACTATTCTGCGGGGAAATCTTCCTGATGACTATTATGTTTTAGGTGCAAAAGAGCTTAGTGATGGTATTATGGGATTTTTTGCGGCAACTCGTATGATAATGTTTGTAATGGTAATAGTTACATTCGGAGTGTCCATTTTTGGCATAGTCAACACGATGATAATGGCTGTCATGGAGAGGAAAAGAGAAATAGCTTATCTAAAATGCGTTGGAGCCAGAAGAAACGATATACTGCATCTTATTACAATAGAGACACTCATTATCTGCATTACAGGAGCCTTTCTTGGCGTGATTATAGGATTGGTAATGACTCCATTCGCGAACAATATGCTGAAAGGACTTTTAATTGCCTATGTTCCTTCAGGTTCAATTGCTTCACCATCAGGTCAAATTGTTTTGATCTCATTTTCACTTTCAATTATTACCGGAGTAGTTTGCGCACTATATCCGGCTTGGAAAGCATCTTCTATTATCCCCATGGAGGTCTTGAGAAATGAGTAATATTATATCACTTCAGAACATCTCAAAAGAATACACAAGAGGATGCGAAATCGTTCATGCCCTTGATAATGTGTCACTTGATATTAACCAAGGTGAGTATATGGCAATCTGCGGACCTTCCGGTTCAGGTAAAACGACTATGCTCAATATTGCAGGTTGTATGGATCATCCGACTTCCGGCTCTGTGGTTCTTGAGGGAAAACATGTTGAAAAAGGAGATGAAGCTACGCTTGCTGAGTTTCGCCGTACGACAATTGGCTTTGTGTTTCAGCAGTTTTTTCTTATTCCCACCCTTTCAGTTGTTGAAAATGTTGAACTGCCGCTGCTTTTTTCGAGAAAAAAGGCGAATCGAGATTTTACAGTCGAGCTTTTAGAAACGGTTGGTCTTGGTCATCGTATGAACCATTTTCCAAGCCAGATATCTGGAGGCGAAATGCAAAGAGTTGCAGTGGCAAGGGCACTGATAAATGAACCAAAAATTCTTCTCGCGGATGAACCGACAGGCAATTTGGACTCACGAAATTCTAAAGCTGTAATTGAATTATTTGAAGAACTCAACAGTAAAAACATAGCGGTTGTAATGGTGACGCATAATACCGACTTGGCAGCCCGTTGTAGAAAGGTGGTGCATCTTGAAGATGGTAAAATTGTTAAATAAAATATTATTGATTCTGGCTTTTGCCGGCACGGCTTGTTACGCAACGGTCTTTATAACTTTTGAAGAAGATCTGCGTGCGACTTATGATCTCGAACATTCTGATATACAGGGCGAAATAAACTCTCTTGGCATATCTTTAAGAAAGATTATCTCCGATTCTCGAGGTGACAGGCTGATCTTTTTTATATTAGCAGACACTTCAAACAATTTGGAGCACTTTAACCTGCATCAGTCTTATGCTCAACTAAAAGGTCCTATGGGGAAATGGGTAATTTCTATCGGTCGTGTTCCGGTACCGTGGGGGCTTCTTACAGAATGGAGCCCTGAACGCATGCCGTATAACAATCCTTATCCTAATGCAGGGATAAACCCGGCAGATAATGGAATTTTAGTAAATGGAATTTTAGGAATGTTTGATTATGCCGCTGCATTGACACAGGGATACGGTATGGGGGAAATCCACACATTCCCAGGTCCGGGAGTGTTCACAGCCAGAGGTAGCATTACCCCTGATATTGCAGGAGATTACACTTTTGGACTCTCTTTTACAACGGGAACTTCTTACATATCAGAACATGGCCATTCAGGTGATAGAACAAAAGAAAAGCGAACGGCTGTTGCGGTTGATGCACAAATGTATATTGGAAGAGGCACATGGAGATTTGAAGCCGGCCAAAGACGCGTTGATGATATTGACCAAAGATATCTTTTTTCAACAGTTGAATACGCACTCTTGCCAAGAGTAGATATAATTGTTGCAGCAACGGCATGGACTCACGGACATGAACATGAATTCGGAACGATTTGGATGGGAGCGTCAACTCCAATTCGTTCTCTTACTTTAAGAGGAGGCTATGAATATGAAAAAAAACTCACATCAGCTCATACATTTAGTTTGCAGTTGTACCGTTCTTTTTCTACTTCTTTTTAGACCTCTTCCGGTTATCGCTCAAGAAGTGTATGTCTGCGTTTGGCGAAACCCGGAAAGAACAATGACGAGGCTTTTTCCCCGGGCAAGAGACTACAGAACCGTAAGTGTTCAGATTTCTCCACAGCAACTTGCAAAAATAGAGGAGAGATCACAAACTACAGTCTTGCCCGGTCAACGCGAACAGTTTCAGTATTATGAGATGCTAAATAGTGATGGAGAGCTTATTGGATACACTCAGGCAATGACACAACGGGGTGAGTTTGGTGCAATAGAGTTTGTATTTGGGATATCAAAAGAATTAGAAATTATTGAGATTTATATTCAGCGTTCAAGAGAACGCCATAATCAGTTTAGGGAAGAATCATTTTTGTCATATTTTATAGGTAAAAACATATCTCAGTCGGAAGAGCTGGAAGATCCGCTTGGCGAAAACGGAAATGCTGGTACAAAAGCGATCGTGACAGGGTTAAAAAAGGCTCTAATAGCATATGACGAGCTTGTGTTGAAAAAATCTGATTAACGCTTGATATCTTTAAGAGGATTTACCTAAAAAATATGCCTTCAGTCCGAAAAGAGACCGGTATTTTTTGTGATAGTAAAAACCCCCGAAAAAATCGGGGGTTGTTCGACAATCTGAGAGGAAGTCCGGCTTCCTCTTTTTCATATACTTGAGATCATTGTTTAGTGATTATGTCCGTGATCATGATCTTCACCGCAGTTATCGTCTCCGCATCCGCA